>DATHOD010000156.1:0-28525 GCA_035485295.1 Bacteroidia bacterium | reverse complement strand
GCAATAAATAATCCTGCTGTAGTTAATGCAGGAAGTAACCAAACTGTATGTGCAAATAATGATTCAGTTAAATTGAGTGGAACCTCAAGTACCGGTTCAGCGCAATGGAGTAGTAGTGGTACGGGTACTTTCTCTCCAAATAATACTTCGTTAGCTGTAACATATATTCCTAGCAATGCAGATACTGCTGCACATGCAATCACAATAACACTTACTTCAAAAAATAATGGGGCTTGTCCTGCAGTTACAAGTACTCTAACTATAACAATCACTCCGGCGCCAACAGTAAACGCTGGTCCAGATCAAACCGTTTGTGCTAACAATGATAACGTAACTCTATCTGGTTCATATTCTGTGTCTTCGGGTGCCATATGGACAACTTCAGGTAGTGGAACATTCTCTCCGAATGCTACTGCAATGAATGCGACTTATACCCCAAGTAATGCAGATACAACTGCCGGAAAAGTTACGTTAGTTCTTACTTCAACGGGAAATGGTTTGTGCAAAGTGGTAACAGATACCATGAAAATCACCATTACACATGCACCGGTAATTAATGCAGGAAGCAATGTGACAGTCTGTGCGAATAATGATAAAGTATCTCTAAACGGAACATCAAGTACAGGTTCAGGTACATGGACAAGTTCAGGAACTGGTACTTTTACACCCAATGCTAATACGTTAAATGCTACCTATACACCAAGTCCTGCAGATGTTAGTGCAGGTACTGTTACGCTAACGTTAACCTCGGGTGCAAATGGAACTTGTACACCTGTAAATGGCTCAATAATAATTACTATAACACCTCCGCCAACCGCAAATGCAGGCCCTGATCAAACTGTTTGCGGTAACAATGATTCTATTAAGCTAAGTGGTACTACTAGCACTGGTTCTGGTCAATGGAGTAGCAGTGGTACAGGAACATTCGCACCAAATAATACAACCTTAAATGCAACTTACGTACCAAGTAGTGCAGATACAGCTGCCGGAACGGTGACACTTACCCTTACTACTACTGGTAATGGAGGTTGTTTAGCTGTGTCTGATCAATTGGTAATTACTATTACCCATGCTCCTACAGTTAATGCAGGCCCTGATCAAAGTGTTTGTGCGAATAATGCTAACGTTACATTGAACGGTTCATTCACCGTTGCGAGTGGTGCGGTGTGGTCAACTTCAGGTAGCGGAACATTTACTCCGAACAATACTACGATGAATGCAGTCTACACCCCAAGTGGTGCTGATACAGCTGCAGGTTTTGTAAATATTGTACTCACATCTACCGGAAACGGTTCGTGTAAAGCGGTTACTGATACCATGAAGATCATCTACACAAATGCTCCGACAGTTGAGGCAGGAAATAATGTGAAGGTATGTCTTAGTAGCCCTAACTATACGCTTAGTGGTAGCTCTACAACGGGTAAAGGTACATGGGTAACTCTTGGCAGTGGTACCTTCGTTCCAAATGCAAACACGTTAAATGCAACATACAAGCCAAGTACTGCAGATACCAGTTCAGGAAGTGTAATACTTATTCTTACTTCAACAAACAATGGCGGATGTAGTGCTGTTTCAGATAGTATTAAAATAACATATACCAGGACACCAACAGTTAATGCAGGTACCAACCAAACTGTTTGTGCCAATAATGATAATGTCTCTCTAAGTGCAGCTTCTTCAACAGGTACTGGAACATGGACTACTTCAGGAAGTGGAACATTCTCACCGAATGCGAATACCTTGAATGCAACATATATACCAAGCAATGCAGATACTGCTGCCGGAACAGTTACCTTAACATTTACGGCAAGCGGTGGTTGCAGTCCGACAGCAAAAAGTATTGTAATAACAATTACAAACGCACCTTATGTGAATGCCGGCCCTGACCAATCAGTATGTAGGAACAACGCTAATGTAACTCTAAGTGGTATAATTGGCGGAGCTACAACAACAGGGGTATGGTCAACTTCAGGTAGTGGAACCTTCTCACCAGGTAATACAACTTTGGGTGCTACATATATTCCTAGTTCTGTGGATACTACAGCAGGCAAGGTAACTCTTGTTCTTACCTCAACAGGTAATGGTTCTTGTCTTGCAGTTACCGATACTATGGTTATTATATATACCCCAATACCAAGGGTAAATGCAGGTACTGATGTTACTGTTTGTGCCAATAACGATTCAGTTAAATTGAGTGGTTCTTCAACCACAGGTGCAGGTGCATGGACTACTTCAGGAAGCGGAATATTCTCTCCGAATGCCAATACTTTAAATGCAACTTATATACCAAGTAATTCTGATACTGCAGCAGGTACAGTAACCCTTACATTAACCTCAACAAGTAATGGAGGATGTGCTGCAGTTACCGATAAAGTGGTAATAACTATAGGTCATGCACCAACGGCAAATGCTGGTCCAGATCAGAGTGTATGCGCTAATAATTCAAATGTAACTCTATCAGGTGCAATTTCTAACGCAACGGGTGGACAGTGGAGTTCATTGGGTAGTGGAACCTTTTCTCCGAACAACACTACGTTGAATGGTACATATATTCCAAGTGCAGCAGATACAACAGCGCATAGTATTACATTAGTTCTTACTACAACAGGTAACGGATTATGCAAAGCTGTTACCGATACCATGATAATTACCATAACTCCTGCACCAAAAGTGGAAGCCGGAGCAAATGTGTCAGTTTGCAGAACAAGCCCTGATGTTACCTTGAATGGTTCATCAAGCACCGGTTCAGCAACATGGAGTACAAGTGGTACCGGAACATTTACACCAAATAGTTCCACACTGAATGCAACTTATATACCAAGTACTGCAGATACAACCGCAGGAAGTGTAACACTGATTCTTACTTCGGGTAGCAACGGTAATTGCAACGCTGTTACCGATACCATGAAAATTATTTATAGCAAACGTCCATCGGATAATGCGGGTGCTCCTGTAACCGTTTGTGCAAACAATGATTCTGTATCTTTAAGTGGGGTATCAAGTACCGGTTCAGGAATATGGACAACTAGCGGAACAGGAACATTCTCTCCAAATGCAAATACACTGGGTGCAATATATGTGCCAAGTAATGCCGATACTACAGCAGGTATAGTAACACTCACACTTACTACAACCAATAATGGTGGATGTACCGCAGTATCAAGTTCTATGGTAATTACTATTACGCATGCACCTACTGCAAATGCAGGTCCAGATCAATCCATTTGTGCAAATGCAACTGTATCACTTTCAGGTTCAGTTACTGTTGCCTCGGGTGGTCAATGGAGCACTTTAGGAAGCGGAACATTCTCGCCAAATAATACTACGCTTAATGCAACATATACCCCGAATGCTGCTGACACAACGGCACATACTGTAACTCTGGTTCTCAGTACAACAGGTAACGGACAATGTAAAGCAGCTACCGATAAGGTTGTAATAACTATCAATTCAGGCCCAGCTGTGAATGCCGGCAGTGATATAAGTGTATGTTTAAGTAGCCCTGATTATACACTGAACGGAACATCATCGACCGGGTCAGGTACATGGACAACATTAGGCAGTGGAACATTCACACCAAATGCAAATACACTTGGTGCAACTTATGTGCCAAGTACAGCAGACACATCTACTCATACTGTAACCTTAATTCTTACCTCTGCTAATAATGGAGGTTGCTCAGCATCATCTGATACAATGGTAATTACGTATACTAATGTACCTTCAGTGAATGCCGGAAGCAACCAGACAGTTTGTGCAAACAATGCAGTTGTAACATTAAATGGAACATCGGGTACAGGAGCTGGTATATGGACTACTAGCGGTACAGGCACATTCTCACCTAATGCCAATACTTTGAATGCTACTTATACTCCAAGTGCCGCAGACACAACTGCACATAGTGTAACGCTTACGTTAACAGCGACAGGTGGTTGTTCGTCTGCTTCACAAAGTATAACAATCACATTTACTCCTGCTCCTTTTGTAAATGCAGGGGTTGATCAGTTTGTTTGTAAAAATAATCCTGACGTTACATTGAATGGATATGTTGGAGGTGGTTCTACTACAGGCGCATGGACATCGTTAGGCAGCGGAACCTTTACGCCAAATGCAAGTACACTTAACGCAACCTATATACCAAGCACAGCTGACACTACAGCGGGTGGTGTAACTCTCATTCTTACCTCTACAAACAACGGAATGTGTTTAGCTTCTGCAGATACTATGGTAATTACATTCACTGCTCCACCGGTTGTAAATGCAGGACCTGATGAGAGTGCATGTGCTAATAATTCTGTTCCATTGAATGGAGTGATTACAGGAGGAAGTGGTACAGGAATTTGGACTACACCAAATGGTACAGGAATATTCTCTCCAAACAATACAACACTCACTGGTTCATATACCCCTAGTAATAACGATACAGTTGCTAAGAACATTATACTTGTGTTGACTTCGACTAATAATGGTACATGTAATGCTGCAAGCGATACTATGATCATTACTGTATCACCTGGCCCAATAGTTAATGCAGGCCCTGACCAAACCGTTTGTGCGAATAATGATGTAGTAACACTTTCGGGTTCAATTACGAATGCAGGAGGCGGCATATGGTCTACATTGGGAAGTGGAACATTCTCGCCAAATAATACAACTCTGAATGCGACATATATCCCAAGCTCGGCAGATACAGCAGCAAAGACTGTAACAATTGTATTGACTTCTACAGGAAATGGATTATGTACAAGTGCTACAGATACAATGGTTATAACCATTAGTCCTGCTCCTAGAGTGAATGCCGGTTCTGATATATTCGTCTGCGAAGGAAATACAACTGCATCATTGAATGGCAGTGTTTCTGGTGGTTCATCAACAGGTATATGGACTACATTGGGCAGTGGAACATTTACACCAAATGATTCTGCACTAAACCCAACCTATAATTTAAGTACAGCAGATACAACTGCTAAAACCGTAACCCTGATTCTGACTTCTACCCATAATGGAAGTTGTGTATCAAGTTCTGATACAGTGGTGATAAAAGTAACTCCAATAGCCAGTGTAAATGCAGGTACCGATACTACGGTATGTGCCAATGCAGGTGCAATTCCTTTACATGGTGATGTAACGGGTGGTTCAGGTACAGGTGTATGGAGCACTTTAGGAAGTGGAACATTTAATCCAAATGATAGTGTTCTGGGTGCAAGTTATACTCCAAGTTCTGCTGATACATCTGCACATAATGTAATACTGGTGTTGAATGCAACGGGTTCTTGTAACCCTGCTTCTGACACCGTGATCATAACATTTACTCCTGCTCCAAATGGTAATCCAGGTGCTGACCAAACTATATGTGCAGGCAGTAATGTTATACTTAATGGTACTGTTTCACTTGCAACCGGTGGCAAATGGTCAGCAACAGGTAACGGAACGTTTACTCCTAATGATTCTACTCTAAGTGTTACTTATGTACCTGGCATTAACGATATTACTGCCGGAGGAGTAAATATTATACTTACGACAACCGGAAATGGTGGCTGCTCTGCTTCAACCGATACAATGCATGTAACAATCCAATCGAAACCTGTAGCGAACTTTATAAGTTCGAAGGCATGTTTGAATGGAACAGTAAGTTTTAGAGATACATCAACTGTAACTACTGGTTCAATAGTATCATGGTCTTGGAACTTAGGTAATACAACTTCTACAGTACAAGATCCAACTGATACCTATACGTCAACAGGCACTCAAGCTGTAACTTTGATTGTAAGTACAAGTGCAGGGTGCTCAGATACTATTACAAAGAATATCTATGTGAATCCATTGCCGGTTGCAATGTTTACCTACAAAACTTTCTGTCCTGATTCTGTAAACTTTATGGATGCTTCAACCATTATTGGTGAAACCATAACGGCATGGAGCTGGAAGTTTGGTGATTCAGCGAAGAGCAACTTGCAAGATCCATCACATACATATCCAACTTCAGCTACGTATACTGTGACATTAATTGCAATATCTGACTCTGGCTGTTCTGCTTCATACATGGATACTGTTACGGTAAATACATGTAATGGAACGGTTTCAACTGCACCGGGTGTACCAACAGCATTTACACCTAATGGAGATGGTACGAACGATGTATTGTATGTAAGAGGTGGCCCATTCAGTCAGTTCGATTTCAGAATATTCAATGAATGGGGTACTCAAATATTCCAGTCTGAATCACAGAGTGAAGGATGGGATGGTACAATTCGCGGAACCAAACAACCAGCAGGTACTTTCACTTGGACGCTTGTAGGTACTACCGTTGATGGAAAGGCCATTAAGATGACAGGTAACGTTACAATACTAAGATGATAAACAATACTACTATGAAGAAGATTGTCGCTTATTTATTATTTGCTTTTGCAATATGTGGCACACCTGTGTTTGCCCAGGACTTCCATCTGTCGCAATATGATATGGCTAGCTTATATATTAATCCTGCGCTTACAGGAATGTATAGCGGAGAGAAGGGTGACTTTAAAATATATAATGACTATCGCTCACAGTGGGCCTCTCTTGGGAATGTTCCTTATTCTACCGAATATCTGGCATTTGAT
Organism: Bacteroidia bacterium; assembly: GCA_035485295.1. Classification (GTDB taxonomy): domain Bacteria; phylum Bacteroidota; class Bacteroidia; order JABEUT01; family JABEUT01; genus JABEUT01. The sequence goes on along the minus strand of DATHOD010000156.1, from coordinate 21,923 downwards.
ATGCCTGTGCAGAAATGGGGAAAGAACTTTGGAGTAGGGGCTTACTTAATTGATAATAGAGCGCCTGCAGGAAGTTTTAGCACCATGAATTTTATGACCTCTATAGCGTATGATATTATGAGTAAAGAGAACTCAAACGGCAAGCACTACTTAACTACAGGTATACAATTAGGCATATTCTATAAGAGCTTCAACCCGAATAGCTTTACTTACGATGACCAATATTCAGCTTCTGAAGGTGGTTTTGATCAAAGCCTGCCAAGCGGGGAAAGCTTTAGTAAAACCGGGTTGGTAAACTTCGACGCTAATTATGGGCTATTCTATAAATACATTGAAGAAACAAAAATATACCATCCTTTTTTCGGCTTTTCTATACAGCATCTTACTATGCCCAATGAATCATTTACCACTGTGAAAAGCCATTTACCTATGCGTTTCAATTTTCAGGGTGGCTGCGATTTGCAAGTGACAGAAAAACTTAAACTTATTCCTGAGGCTTTTTATATGACCGAGGCAGGGGCGACTGAGTTTGATGCAGGTTTGTTAGCGTTTTATAAAATAAACACCACTCAATTTCAGGCTATGTTAGGCGGTGATGTGCGTGTGGCCGATGCAGTTGTCATTCATTTGGGTATTAAATATGGAGAAGATATTTTCCGATTCAGCTACGATATTAATACTTCATATTTAAATGCCTTTACCGGTGGAAGAGGAGCCTGGGAACTTTCACTTATTATTACCGGAATGAAAGGGCATCCTCTGTTTGGTAAGGGTATGTTCTAAGTAAATCCGCTTTTACAACTTTTAAGATATATATTTCGCCTAAAGTGAAATGTATGATAAATCTTTATGTTTAGTAGCGGAAGTGCATTTATTTTAGTAGCAAATTGAAAGGTAAATGCTGACCTGGATGGTGTTATAAAAACCTATCCCGGGTTCTCAAATGCAGTATAAGATTGATAATAGTGTATTATGCTGGCGTTCAATTAGTATATTATCTTAATTTCACAAAATATTATCAGGGTAAACCACTTGAATCGAACTCCACTTATATATATGAGGAGGCAATTTATTCCGCCCCAAACTAAAACAATAGAATTAAATAATATTAAACCTTTAGACGGGGTTCGTGCAATTGCAATATTATTGGTTTTGTTCGGGGCATTATGTCTGCAATGAAATAGATGGCTCCCAGACCTTTAAACAGTTAACATTCTGGACATGGAGCGGGGTAGATTTGTTTTTCGTGTTGTCCGGCTTTTTGATAGGAAGGATTTTAATAAATAGCAAGGGGAGCAAAAATTATTTCAAAAAATTTTATGTACGAAGATTTTTCCGAATATTCCCTGCCTATTATCTTATTCTTCTTGCTTTTGCTATCTTATTATTCAGTGGGTTATCTTCTCATTTTCCTGAACTTACATACGCTCCATATCCATTTTATTCATACCTGTTTTATTTGCAAAATTTCTGGATGGCCTATACTTCCTACCTTGGGCCAAGCTGGTTAGATTCTACTTGGTCTTTGGCCGTTGAAGAGCAATTTTATCTCATCCTTCCACTGTTAATATTCCTGGTCAGCCCCAAGAATTTACCCCGGCTTCTTATATTCGGTATTGTTCTGGCCCCAATCTGCAGAAGTTTAATTTTTCCGGACTTAGGTTTGTATGTTTTGCTTCCGGCCAGGATGGATTCTCTTTTAATAGGTGTGCTGATTGCCCATTATCATCTTAAAGGCACATTAAAGAAGAAGTTAAACAACAAGGAAACTCCGTTGTCCTTTTTATTGGCAATTTGTTTTATTGTGCTGTTAATTTGCGGGAAAATTACCGGTTATCCAGGATGCGGTGCAGCATTATTGCATTCTATTCTAATGGTGTTTTATGGATTACTGCTTGTTATAGTTTTAATAGCAAACACAAAGTCATATTTTATCAGGTTTTTATCAAATCCGGTAATGTCATTCATCGCACGGATTTCTTTCATGATTTATCTTACCCATCAGATTTTTAATCAGTTGCTTCACCAAATGATATTACATACAACGCTTCCCGGAATGACCAATTTTAATGGGGTATTAGTTACTTTGCTATCATTAATTACTACTTTATTGTTTTCCACGATTTCCTATTATTCTTTTGAAAGCCCCATGTTGAATATTGGTAAAAAATATAATGGGGAAAAGATCAAAGAATTTTCTCTTATAGTTACCGGGGCATTGATTGTATATGCCATTATGTTGTATGTGATTTCATTAAAATGGAAATACAATGAATCGTATTATCAGTCTAGGAAATATTGTGACAAAGGAATAGTAGATAAAAATAGCGGGAACCAGGGCCCTGCGAAAATTGAATTTGAAGAGGCGGTGGAACTTAATCCTCAAAATTCACTGGCATCTAATTATCTTGGACTAATATACTTAGATAAAGCTCAATATGACTCGGCTTCGCACTATTTCATCATGTCTTGCACATCTGATTCATTACACTATGGAACTTTAATGAATATTTCAATATCATATGCAGCAGAAAAAAATTATGCTGTGGCTACGATATGCTAATATGTTACTTAAAAAGGATCCGGATGATAAGAGGGTACAGGTAAATTTATCTTCAATTCATTGCCAGAAGGGCTCAGCATTATTTGGCAATGGTAAAATGGAAGAGGCTTTAGCGGAATTCAAAAGTGCTGTGGCTTATGATTCGAATTCTGCAATTGCCATTGGAAACATTGGAATAGTTTATGGAAAAATGGGAGACACCGCATTAGAAAAAGCTTTTTATAGAAGAGCACTGACAAAAGATCCGAATAATGAAATGTTTTCAAAAAATTTACTTTCTCTGAATGGTGAAGCAGATGACTTCATCTCAGCTTTGCATAAAGACAGCATGTTGCTTATAAATGATCCTGCTAATAAGAAGATATTAATGGATATGTCTAATTTGCACGTTAATATAGGTGTCAAGTATGTTAATGGTACTCAATATAACAAGGCCTTTAAAGAATTTTCTCTTGCGGAAAAAATTGATTCAAGTTCAGCTAACACCATAGGCAATATAGGGGTTGTTTATTTTTATAAAGGAAATTATAAGAAAGCACGAGACTGTTTTCAAAAAACCCTTGCGAGAGATCCGAAAAATGAGATTTTTATCAAGGATCTACAACAAGCAAATAGCAATATCGGTAAATAGCTATAGTAAGTTAATCTTCCTTTATTTCCAATGTAGTTTTAAAGAAATGGGAAAGGTTAGAGACTTTCTGGTGTCAAAATTATTTCACTATTGCATTACTTGAGGAGGTTGTACAAGTGCAATCTATTGAGTAACAGTACAATAATTCGATTCCTATTGGAGCGTATTAATGCGTTAATTATTGAATAGGACTAATAGTCTCTATTCATCACCCTATACCCATAAATAATTATGAGAATAGATAACACCCCAGCTAATGAGGCGGTAGTAACTGTGCCATACAATGGCACCATTCCTATACTGTTTAAGAGTTCGTAAGCTGAAAAAGCTAGGCCTATTACTCCTAATAACATATATATAGCGCCCCATAATTTTGGTCTTTTTTCTTCAGGTCCTTCTTTGCCTACATTATTGTCAGAGTTATTCATGATTGGAGGAAGAGTTTAACATGTATTAGCTCATTTAAAATTACAAAAAACAATACAACATTAATATCGCAATAATCATTTATTTATGTTGATAATATAAAACGCCCTAATTAGGGCGTTTTGGGGAAGCATGGGGTCACAGTTTAATTTGACGATATGCTTTTTCAAAACTTGCGATAGTTTGTCATTATTATTTGATGGTCAGAAATTTGTCTAATAATTTAGTGTTAAACGCAAACAATCAAATAAGGAGTCGTCTAAAATGTTCAGAGAGGTAGATGCTTACTAAATAGGATAAGGTATAATATTGTATATTGCAGTCGAAACCCATTTAAATGGCCTTACAATAAAATCAGTAAAACATAGAGAGAATCAATGAATTGCTTTCAACCCCATAAGCAAAGAAATGAACCCCATATTTAAGAAAAAGGAAAAACAAAGAGATAGAATATATTATTTAAGGCAAATCATAAAGAGTGTAATTATTACAATTGCATTTACCTTTGGCTTGCCACAATATACTCAGGCCCAGCAAAATAAAACTGCAGATACAGTTCCAAATTATACTCTGGATCAATGTATTGTATTTGCATTACAAAACCAGCCTGCACTATTGCAATCGTCTATAGATGTAACAATTGCTCAAAAAACGAACGATATTAATTTATCAGGTTGGTTACCCCAGGCTTATCTCACAGGTAGCCTTACACATTATATTGAACTACCTACCTCAGTATCGGAAAACCCCTCGGATCCAACGGGGCCGCCGGTACCTGTAAAAGCGGGCATCTATAATACCGCTACTCCACAATTATCAGTAACGGAAAATATTTTCAGCCCTGGATTACTATATGCGGCTAAAAGTGCGCATTTATTAGTACAACAAGCCCAACAGGCCAATGACAGCAGCAAAATAAATATAATAGCAACAGTGAGCAAGGCATTTTACAATATGTTAAATAATCTGGAGCAGATTAATGTGTTGAAAGAAGATACAGCACGCCAGGGCAGAAACGTAAGAGATGCCTACCATCAATATATAGGTGGTATTGTTGATAAAACCGATTATAAAGAAGCAACTATTACACTTAATAATTCTAAAGCACAATTAAAACAGGCTACAGAAAATGCAAGGCCATTATATGCTTCCCTTAAACAATTAATGGGCTATCCACAGGAAAATAAGTTCAACGTAGTTTTAGATACGGCACAAATGATGCACGAAATAATGTTTGATACCACTCAAAAACTGCAGTATGAAAATCGTATTGAGTTTCAAATGATTGAAACCACAAAGACCTTGCAGCATGAGAACGTAAACTACTACCGTTATAACTTCCTGCCTACCCTGTCTGCTTTCTATGATTATGACCATGAGTTTGAAAGCAATTCTTTCTCCACTCTATTCCAGCAGGCCTATCCTTATTCATATATTGGTGCATCTATAAGCATTCCATTATTTACCGGCTTTGCAAGGATTGAGGGTCTGCAACGGGCTAAACTTCAAGGTCAAAAAATAGACTTACAGGAAGTCAATCTCAAATCTTCTATTTATTCAGAGTACACCGCAGCACTGGCCAGTTATAAAAGCAACTTGTACAACTTACTAATGCTGAAAGACAATGTAGCAATGGCGAAGGATGTATACAATGTGGTAACTCTGCAATACAAGCAAGGTATAGTTCCCTACCTGAATGTTATAACAGCAGAAGACAATTTAGTTTCTTCCGAAACAAGTTATATAAACTCCTTGTTCCAATTATTAGTAAGTAAAGTTGATTTGGAAAAAGCATTGGGTAACATATCTCCTAAACATTAACGAATTAAATTATAGCCTTTATGAAAAGCGTATTTGCATTATTAAAAGCCACCGTCAATTACTGGGTATTAGTAATTTGCTGTGGGTTTATAATCTCTTGTGGGAAAAAGTCACCACCTCCTACTCCACCCGTTCCTGTTAATTTGTATACGGTAAAAGCAGAGATAGTAAAGTACTACGATAAATACCCGGCTAACACAGTTGCACTTAGCCAGGTTGATCTAAGGCCCGAGGTTCAAGGCTATATTACAGCTATTGATTTTATTGAAGGTAGCCATGTAAAAAAAGGCCAGGAGTTGTATAAAATAGATCAGCGTCTATATCAAGATGCATATGATCAGGCTAAGGCGAATGCAGAGGTGGCTGAAGCCAATTTAAAACAAAACCAGCAAGATGCAGACAGGTATACCTACCTTAGTTCACAAGATGCCGTAGCAAAACAAACACTCGACCATGCCCTGGCTGCCCTTGACCAAGCTAAAGGTTCGCTGAAAGCCGCGCAACAGGCAATGAAGACCGCAGAAACTAATTTAACCTTCTCAGTTATTTCAGCACCATTCGATGGCACTATCGGATTCAGCCAGGTTAAATTAGGGAATATGGTAACAGTAGGAACAACAATATTGAATACTATTTCAACTGACGACCCTATAGGAGTCGATATCCTTATTTCAGAAAAACAATTGGCGCATTTTCAAGATCTTAAAAACTCAAAACAAGATGTTATAGATTCATTATTCACTATTATTCTGCCTAACGATTCCATTTACCCGAATATGGGCAAAATATCGGTTATAGACCGTGCGGTTGACCAGCAAACAGGAACAATACGTGTTAGGATTGTATTCCCTAATCCTACTCTTTCTTTAAGGCCTGGGTTAAGTTGTGTATTACGAGTGCACAATCAGGAAAGCACTCCAAAGCTTATTGTACCGAGCAAGGCAGTAGTAGAATTAATGGGAGAATACTTTGTTTATTTATCTAAAGATACTGTGGCACGTGACCCTAATGATTCAACAAAAACACACCCTGCGCATATTGCAATACAAAAAAAGGTGGTGTTAGGGCAAACTATCGCACCAAATGTAATAATCAAGAAAGGTATAAACGAAGGCGACCAGATAGTATTAGATGGTGTACAATCATTACACACAGGTTCTATTATAAAGCCAGATAGTTCGGGTGGTACCAAGAAAGTTACCGGCAAACATCAACAGTAAAATGAAGTGCATCAATTTTTCATCCTTTATATACTTTAGATTGTAGTATGATAGCGGACACGTTTATTAAAAGGCCTGTTACGGCAATTGTTGTATCGCTGGTGTTAGCTATAATAGGTGCTATTTGCATAATTAATCTTCCTGTTAACCAATACCCAGATATTACACCGCCTGTGGTGCAGGTTGCAGGACAATATACAGGTGCCGATGCCCAAACAGTAGAACAAACCGTTGCCACCCCTATTGAAGAGCAAGTAAATGGAACACACGGCATGGAATACATGCAAAGCAATAGCACCAATAATGGGTTAATGACTATTAATACAACATTTAAAGTTGGTACCAATATTGATATTGCTACACTCGATGTTCAGAATCGTGTGAGCATTGCAACGCCTTTATTGCCTGCAGCCGTAAGCCGTTTAGGGCTAACGGTTCGAGCATTAAACCCAAGCGCATTAATGCTTGTAGCACTTTATTCTCCTAAGGGCACGCACAACATTACATTCTTGGACAACTACACTAATATTTTCATAATGGATGCCTTGCTGCGTGTACCAGGCGTAGGTGCTATTACAACAGGTGCCGATAACTTTAGTATGAGGGTATGGCTGAACCCTGATAAAATGGCTGCATATTCATTATCACCTACAGATGTTATAAACGCTCTCAACGAACAGAACTTACAGGTAGCTGCAGGTTCTGCGGGTGTGCCCCCTCAGCAAAAAACACAAACCTATGAATTAAGTATTCTGGTAAACGGCAGGCTAAATAAGGTTTCTGATTTTGAAAAAATAATTATAAAAACTTTACCCGATTCAGGCAAATTGGTCTATCTAAAGGATGTAGGACGTGTTGAATTAGGTAAATTCACATACTCCAGTAATTCGTATGTTGATGATAAACGCGCATCTATACTCACTCTTTATCAAACTCCGGGTAGTAATGCACTGCAAACTGCTGCTGCTATCTCTACAGAACTTGAACTCTTAAAAAAGTCCTTCCCTTCTGATGTTGACTACAACATACCTTTTGAAACGGTTACAGTTGTGAAGGTTTCTATGGATGAAGTAGTAGAAACGCTAATTATAGCACTTTGCCTGGTAGCATTGGTGGTATTCTTATTCCTTCAAAACTGGCGTGCTACACTTATCCCTGTTTTGGCTATACCTGTTTCTATTCTTGGCACATTTGCCTTCTTTATTCCCCTAGGATTTACAATCAATACCCTTACTATGTTCGGTTTCGTATTGGCAATTGGAATAGTAGTGGATGATGCTATTATTGTGGTAGAAGCTGTTCAGCATTATATCGATCATCAAAAAATGTCAGTTAAGGATGCCACTACCCAGGCAATGAAAGATATATCGGCTCCGGTAATTGCAATTGCCTTAATTCTTGCTTCGGTGTTTGTTCCTGTAGGATTTATTCCCGGAATTGTAGGAAGGCTTTACCAGCAGTTTGCCATAACAATAGCCGTATCTATTGTCCTTTCTGCTTTTATTGCCTTGTCTCTTACCCCTGCACTATGTACCTTGCTTTTAAAACCACATAACCTTGATGCAAAGGCAAAAGGCCTGAATAAATTTTTCTTCAAGTTCAATACCTGGTTCGACTCATTGACAAACCACTATTCAAATGGAGTACAGAAGGGAATTCGCAAATCGAAGTATGTAGTAATACTTCTATTGTGTATTGCTATTGCAACTTTCTTTTTGTTTGAACATAAGCCATCAGGATTTATACCGAGTGAAGACGATGGATTGATATACGTTACTTATGAATTGCCTGAGGCATCGGCTACGGTTCAGTCAATTGATGTAATGACACAATTAATGAATGTTGTATCTACAACACCAGGTGTTGAACATTATGCAGCATTAGCCGGATTTAATGTAATTACCGGCGCCACAAAATCGAATAGTGGTACTATTTACTGTCAGCTTAAACCCTGGGATGATAGAAGCAGTGCAAGCCAAAGAATACCGAATATTCTTGACACTATGCGTAACCGTATAACAAGAGCCAATATTAAAAATGCAAATATTGTGGTTATCCCTCCTGCTCCAATTCCGGGTATTGGGCAAACTGCGGGTTTCAGTTTCCAGATTGAACAACGCAATACAAATGATGACGTTCACCAATTTGAAGCAGTAGTAAATAATTTTGTAACACAGGCCAATAAAGACCCTGCCATTACCGGGGCATTTAGTTATTATTCAGCACATACCCCTAGCTTTAACCTTACAGTAGATAGAGAGAAATGTAAAAAAATGGGTGTTGTGGTTTCTGATGTGTTTACAGCAATACAAACCTATATGGGCAGTGTGTATGTAAATGACTTTACCCTGTATAACCGTACGTTCCATGTTGTTGTTCAGGCAGATACTACGTATCGCAAAATGATGTCGAATATGGATAAGTATTATGTGAGGAACCAGTCAGGAGAAATGCTACCATTGAGCACGCTTATTAGCTACCAGCCTACTGAAACAGCCCCTCTCCTCTCACACTTCAACATATTCAGGTCAGCTGAAGTAGATGGAACCTCACCGGAAGGATATAGTAGCGGGCAATCGATTGAGGCATTGCAAAAATTAGCGGATAAATTCCTCCCACAGGGATATGGGTATGATTTTTCCGGTTTAAGTTATGAGGAAATACAGGCAGGTACATTAACTATATATATCTTTTTATTCTCGCTACTCTTTGTATTTCTTTTCCTTGCAGCCCTTTATGAAAGCTGGTCGGTACCTTTTTCAGTTTTGCTTGCAGTACCCATTGGCGCCTTTGGAGCTATACTTACACTTATGTTTATTCCAAGCCTTACCGATAACGTATACGCACAAATAGGATTAATAACCCTGATTGGTCTTGCAGCCAAGAATGCAATATTGATTGTAGAATATGCCAAGGTACGTGTGGATGAAGGAGAAGATTTAATCCAATCTACTATTGATGCTGTAAAGTTGCGTTTGCGTCCCATTGTAATGACTTCATTAGCATTTATTTTGGGTGTAATGCCTTTAGTGTTTGCAAGTGGGGCTGGTGCAGTTGCGCGTAGAACTATAGGTGTGACTGTACTGGGTGGTATGTTGGCAGCTTCCTCAATTGCCATATTTATAGTTCCTGTACTTTTTGTTGTAATTGTAAAAATAGCTTATGGAAAAAAACAATTGGAATACCTTGTACAGCACCGCGATGAATTAGTGGCAAAAGCAAAAGAACAGAACAAGGGTTAATTACAATGATTGCTGATACATTTATAAGAAGACCCGTAACTGCAATTGTTGTATCTCTTGTAATACTAATTCTTGGTACTATCTGCATTTTTACCCTGCCTATTAACCAGTACCCAAATATTACACCACCAGGCGTATCCGTTAGTACCACATATACAGGTGCTGATGCTCAAACGGTAGAGCAAAATGTTACTACACCAATGGAAGAAGCCATTAATGGTGTATCGGGCATGGAATATTTAACTAGTAACAGCACCAGCACTGGCTCAGTATCTATTAGCACTACTTTTAAAGTAGGTACAAATGTTGATATAGCCGCCCTTGATGTTCAAAACAGGGTTGGTATAGCCACACCATTGTTACCCACAGCTGTTAGTCGTTTAGGGGTAACGGTTCGTGCAAAAAACACAAGTATTTTAATGATGGTGGCCCTTTTCTCCCCAAAGGCTACACACAATATTACTTTCCTTGATAACTATGCAAATATATATTTAGTTGATGCGTTGCTTCGTGTACCTGGTGTAGGTGATGTAAATACTCGTGCTGATAATTTCAGTATGCGCATTTGGATGAACCCTGAAAAAATGGCATCGTATTCTATTACGCCACAAGATGTTTCAAATGCATTAAACGAACAAAATGTTGAAGTTGCTGCCGGCGCAGTCGGTGCACCTCCGCAAGATGCCACTCAAACATCTGAAATGACAGTATTAGTAAATGGCCGATTAAATAAGGTAGAAGACTTTGAAGATATTGTTGTAAAAACTATGCCTAAAACCGGAGAAATGGTTTATTTAAAAGATGTAGCAAGAGTAGAATTGGGCAAGTTCACTTATTCTAGCAATTCCTATGTAGATGGCAAAAGAGCATCATATATGATGGTTTATCAATTACCTACAGCAAATGCCCTTGACGTGGCAAATGGAGTATATGCTGCACTTGAAAAGCTGAAGAAAACATTTCCTGAAGATGTTGATTATGTAGTACCGTTTGAAGCTGTTACCATTGTAAAAGTTTCTATGCAAGAAGTGGTTAAAACACTAATTATTGCACTTTCGCTCGTTGCATTTGTAGTGTTTTTATTTCTACAAAATTGGCGTACAACCATAATACCTATCCTAGCTATTCCTGTATCGATAGTTGGCACATTCATATTTTTCGTTCCCTTAGGTTTCACTATAAATACCCTTACCATGTTCGGCTTCGTACTTGCAATAGGTATTGTGGTTGATGATGCAATTATTGTAGTGGAAGCTGTTCAGCATTATATAGATGTTGAAAATATGTCGGCTAAGGATGCCACAACACACGCCATGAAAGATATAACTGCACCTGTAATTGCAGTTGCGTTAATATTGGCCGCAGTGTTTGTACCTGTTGCATTTATACCTGGTATTGTAGGACGACTGTATCAGCAATTTGCAATTACTATAGCAGTCTCTATTTTAATATCTGCTTTCATTGCACTGTCATTAACACCTGCATTATGTACACTACTATTAAAGCCACATAAAATTGATGAAAACTCAAAAGGAATAAATAAATTCTTCTTTTGGTTCAATAAACGCTTTGAGCGATTTACATTCCATTACTCAAATGGTGTAAAGAAGGGCATTCAGAAATCAAAGTATGTTGTTGTATTGCTAATATGTATTGGTGTTGGAACATTCTTCTTATTTAAAGTTAAACCATCCGGGTTTATTCCGAATGAGGATTTAGGGCGTGTACAAGTTACGTATGAATTGCCCGAAGCATCATCTACTACCCAATCGGTTGAAGTTATTACAAAACTGATGAAAATAGTGGGCGAAACGCCCGGAGTGGCCCATTATTCTGCTTTATCAGGATTGAATATAAGTAATGGTGCGACTAAATCTAACAGTGGCACCATATTTTGCCAGCTTAAAGCATGGGATGATCGTAAAGAAGAAGGTGAACAGGTACCCGGTATAATTGATGTAATGTTAAAACGAATAAAGCAAGCCGGAATAAAGAATGCTAAAGTTACAGTAATGCAACCTGCACCAATACCAGGTATTGGTCAATCTGCCGGGTTTACTTTTATGATAGAACAACGAAACACGACTGATGATGTACATGCATTTGAAAAAGTAGTAAGCAAGTTTGTTGCAGAAGCAAATAAGAACCCTGCCATATCACGCGCTGTTAGTTATTATTCGGCACATACCCCGAGCTACGAATTGACAGTGGACAGGGAAAAGTGCAAAAAAATGGGAGTAAATATTACAAATGTATTTTCAACCATTCAATCTTATATGGGCAGTTCATATGTGAATGATATTACCCTATATAACCGCACTTACCACGTAGTAATACAGGCCGATACTATATACCGCAGACTGGTGTCTGACATGGATAAATATTATGTACGCAATGATTCAGGAAAAATGCTACCATTGAGTACCTTAATTACATATGTACCAATTGAAGCTGCTCCGGTAATTCCTCATTTTAATATTTTCCGTTCTGCAGAAGTTGATGGAGGATCTCCTCAAGGATATAGCAGTGGGCAAACTATTGAAGCACTAAAAGAAGTTGCTGCCAAAGTGTTACCACAGGGGTACGGCTACGAATGGTCAGGATTGAGCTATGAAGAAATAGTTGCAGGCGGTCAAACCATTTACATTTTCATGTTCTCACTTATCTTCGTTTTTCTTTTCCTTGCTGCATTATATGAAAGCTGGTCGGTACCTTTTTCAGTAATGCTGGCAGTTCCTATAGGTGCTTTTGGAGCTATTTTAACTCTTATTTGCACCCCTTCACTAAGCAATAATGTGTATGCACAAATTGGCTTAATAACACTAATTGGGCTGGCTGCAAAAAATGCCATTCTTATTGTAGAATACGCGAAGGTACGTGTGGATGCGGGCGAAGAACTCATACAATCAACAATAGATGCAGTTAGCCTAAGGTTAAGACCAATAATAATGACTTCGCTGGCGTTCATATTTGGAGTAATGCCATTAGCGTTAGCTACAGGAGCCGGTGCAGTTGCCCGTCAAACAATAGGCTTCACTGTTTTGGGTGGAATGATTGCAGCTTCTTCACTGGCTATATTTATTGTACCTGTGTTATTTGTTGTTATTATTAAAATAGCATATGGTAAAAAGCAACTTGGGTATCTGGCTCAACATAGGGAAGAACTAAAACGCAAGCCATAAAACGATAAAAGTTAAAAATGGGTAATACTTTTATCTGTTTGGTAAGGATATTCCGATAATTATTCAATAGTGTAGATCGAAATATTTATTAGTCTACCCTTAGCATCAAGGTTATTTCACCTTAACAAATAAGAACTTATCAGCAGATGTCCAGCAGAAATGCTTGCTTGAGTATTTGGTAGTAGTATATCCAAGTTCACAAGACTTATTCTTTGCATTCGTCTTAAGGCAAAATATATAGCTCTCCTCATTTTGTGATGTAAGACCCAAGAATTTATGCTTGGTGTACTCCTTAATTTCTGGCATACCGATAAATACAGGAACATTTACTGGAATATTATGCATCTTTTTGCATTGAGACAATAAATAGATTTCAGGGCCTATTTGGGGTGGACATACCTTATAACCGTGGCTGATAGCACTGTCTAATATCTCATTCCACTGAACATCATCCAGGTTTTTAAAACCAAGATCAGAAGCAGATACTAATGCAAGGTGAATGCTTTGTGTACTGTCGTAATCAATAACACCCACAAGAGAATCTACTTTATCAGGTGACTGCTTTTCACCAAGTTCCGCTGCGTAGAATATATTGGCTGATGAAAACAGGCAACGTACAGTGAATGTGTCAATAATAGGTGCGGTTTTTCTTTTTTCAGTGCCTGCCATTGCATTGCTGGTGATCAAACTTCCTATAGCCAGCATTATTAAGAATAAGTTTTTCATGATGTTTAGATTAGTGTGGATAATTAAATTATTGCAACATTTAAAACAACAGCCCATATTGAGCTTCCTGTCAGGTAGTGATTCCATATAGCTCTTTTCTTTATGTCATGTGCTTCGTCTTTATAGCCTTTCATATAAGCAGCGTTATGTAATAAAGCACCTTCAGGGACATTTAAATTACGAGCGGAAGGGTGAACAGAAGAGGTTATAATTGCAGGAATAAGGCCAAGAACAGGGGTACCAATAACCGATGCTCCGAAAACGAGCCATTTACATGATTTTTTTGCTTTGTAGTTATTATCAGCATCATCGGTGCCGCGGAAGTATAATGTCATCATACTGTCAACCTTGGTCTGGTTTGCTTCAAAGGCAGGATTCAACGTATCTGCTGCTTGTACCTGAATAACTGCAATATTTTCCAGGCTTGTTTCAGCTACCATATCCTGCGACTTGCCCAGTTGAGGTATGAACATTAACGCTACAAGAATTAGTGTTGAATAAATTGCAGTGTGTTTCTTTACTTCTGTATAGGTGATTTGTTGTAGGGTTTTCATGGCTTACGGATTTAGATTGTTTTAATTGGGATTGTGTATTGTTTATTTTGTTCCTTTTGTAATGGTTGAGGAGTAAGTCAGTTCTTCTGAAGCCTGGTAAGAAGCAGGGTACTTATTAATAACTATAGTGCGTACAGCAGGAATTGAATCCTTAGAAGCTCCCCATACATTACCTGATACCGCAAAGAACCCATCGTTTACTGCATAAATAGTAACGTTTGTCATAAAGCAACCACCCGGTACACTTACTATAACATTGTTTATTGCAGCTTTTACGGTCTCTGCTTTCGATTTTTTTAATTCTTTTGGGTTACTGCCTGAATTGGTGCTGAGTTGTTCATACTTAATAGCAGGATTAACATAAGAGCCGCCTGAAAGCATGCTTACATGCCCGATAGCTTCGTAAGTACTTGCACATGATGTTAATAATGTGCCGAGGAGCAGGGCCGCGATTACTGATTTGATTTGTTTCGTTTTCATGATATCTTTTTGTTTTGGGTTTAGTTTTAATTATCAGACTACGAAAGCAAAACTAGGGCAACCTCAAGGGGCTTACATGGCCGATGTAATGAATGGGGGTGAAGAACGTAACGAAACGTGCAAAAGGTGTAATGAAACAATTTGACAAAAGAACCGGCCTGCATGAGTCATGCCTGAAAAGGCTTGGCAATCGAATACCGGATGCCCTTAAGGAATAATCTAAGAAGCTTTATTGGAAAGGGTTGGATGGTAATATAGGATTGTCGACTAGGTATTTATACCTAGGTATAAATACCTAGTAATTTTCCATTTTCACTAGGTATTTATACTGATGTATTTGAGAGATACAGTTCCTAATTTTGCAGCGTTAACTTCTTATATCAATTGAGGTTTGTTGGTTCAAATACGAACTTACCAACAGCAAATTGAAATTGGAGGTTTTAGTAGGGGGAAGAATAATGGAAGTTTTTATATCAATAAGTAGGACTTATTAATTGGCCAATTTAAAGATATTCTAATATAGACGGAAAGAATACATATACTCTGTATGCTTATGTAAACGTAAGTAACCCCAATCCCCCAACCCCATGAATCTAAGAATACTAATGCTGGAAGATGTTCCGGCCGATGCAGACCTGATTTCAAGGCAACTGAGCAGGAATAAGATTAAGTTTGAATCACAGCGTGTCGATACCCGAGAAGAATTTGTAGACGCAGTAAAAGGGTTTAAGCCCGATGTTGTTCTCTCCGACCATTCACTTCCACAATTCAACTCTTTGGCAGCACTTGAAATTGCCAGAGAAGAAATACCTAACATTCCCTTTATCCTTGTAACTGGTTCAGTATCAGAAGAATTTGCTGTTACCTGTATTAAGGCTGGGGCCGATGACTATATATTAAAGAGCAATCTTGCCAGGCTTCCTGCCGCTATTGCTACCAGCCTTGAAAAACGTAAGCTTGAAGTAGAGAATATAACTATTAGGAAGCTAAATGAAGAAATAGAAAAGAAAAATGAGGAGTTGAATTACCTTAACCAGGAAAAGGACAGATTTATGGGGATTATATCTCATGACTTGCAGAATTATATTGCTTCAATGGTTCTTACACTTGGTTTTCTAAAGGCTTCAGTGAATGTTTTTAGTGAGAGGCAGCATATTCACATTAAACGCCTTGACCGTTCAGTTGTAAATATGCGTACCCTGCTCAGTGATTTTCTTACTATTAACCGAATACAAAGAGGTGTAATTAATCCACTTTATAATCTGGTTAACATAGGAAATCTTGTTCATGAAATAGTAGATAGGTACGAAGATATTGCTGGACGTAAAAATATTAAAATTCACTTTTCAAATAAATGTGCTGATTCCTTTTTTAATACAGACGTAAGCTACCTGGGTATAATTGTAGATAATCTCATCTCTAACGCTATAAAGTATAGTAATAAGGAAAAGAATATTTGGGTTGAGGTTGCTAAAAAGGACAAGAAGTATGTATTGATAGTGAAGGATGAGGGATTGGGTATACCAGAAAATGATATGCCTAATATGTTTGGCCGCTTTCAACGCCTTAGTCCAAAGCCTACAGATAATGAACCAACAAATGGGCTGGGGCTTTCTATAGTTAAGGAACTTGTAGATGCACTTAATGCAACTATAGCTTGCAAGAGTAAAGTGGGAACTGGAACGACATTTACGGTTACATTTAAATGAGTAAAATAAAAGCTATAAAACCGAAAAAGGCAATAAAAAAGCCTGCGAGGAAAAAGAGTACGATACTTGAGTCTCCGGATTTTCAGTCATTGTTTGAATCTGTACCTGATTTATACCTCATTTTATTGCCCGATAAAAATTTTACAATAACTGCTGTAAGTGATGTTTATGCAGCAACTACTTTAACCAAGCGCGATGAAATTGTGGGCAAGGGACTTTTTGAAGTTTTTCCTGATAATCCCAATGATTTAGATGCCGATGGGGTATCTAATCTGCGTGCTTCACTTAACAGGGTAATTAAGTTAAAAAAGGCAGACGCAATGGCGCCCCAAAAATATGACATTCGCAAGCCCGAATCGGAAGGTGGCGGATGGGAGGCTAGGTATTGGGATCCGTTGAATAGCCCGCTTCTTGATAAAAACGGGAACGTGAAATATATCATTCACAGAGTGAAGGATATTACGGAAATGATAAGATTGGCTGAACGAGAAAGTGAGCAACTTAAATATACAAAAGCTTTAGAAGCATCAGAAAGGGAAAATATACAAAAGCTTAAGCTTAGTGAAGAACGTTTCAGGCACCTCACCCAAAGTATTAAAGACTATGCCATTTTCATGATTGATGTGAATGGAATTATTATTAGTTGGAATAAAGGGGCCGAAAGAATAAAGGGATATCAAGCAAATGAGATAATTGGAAAGCCGACATCAATTTTTTATCTGGAAAAGGATCGAAATGAAGGTAAGCCTAAAGAGCATTTGGAATTGGCTTTAAAAAATGGACGTCATGAAGTTGAAGGTTGGCGTATGCGTAAGGACAGATCAATTTTCTGGGCTGATGTTGTATATACTTCAATATATGATGACGCTGGCAATCATACCGGTTTTTCAGAAATTACCCGAGACCTGACCTTTCAGAAAAGAGCTGAAGAGGAGATCATGCGATCGAATGACTTTCTTAATTCAGTACTTGAGAATATTCCGAATATGGTATTTGTTAAAGACGCAAAATACCTTCGTTTTGTTAGGTTCAACAAAGCAGGTGAACAATTGATTGGCACCTCACGGAAACATTTAATAGGGAAAAATGATTATGATTTCTTTCCAAAGGAGCAGGCTGATCATTTTACGGCTAAGGACCGGCTTGTATTGGAAATGGGCAGCCTGGTTGACATACCGGAGGAGCTAATTGATACCCAAAACGGACAAAGATGGCTGCATACCCGTAAAATTCCCATTAATGATGCAAATGGAACCCCTCTATATCTGCTGGGTGTTAGCGAGGATATTACAGAGAGAAGGATAGTTGATGAGCAAATAAGGCAACTTAACCGTGAACTTTCGCAAAGTATAATGCAGCATGAACTGGCTAATAAAGAGCTGGAATCATTCAGTTATTCAGTGTCGCATGACTTGCGTGCGCCCTTACGTGCTATAAGGGGCTATACTAAAATACTAATGGAGGATTACGCAGCAAGCCTGGAGGCGGATGCACAAAATATGATGAATGCTGTTACAGAGAATGCAGAAAGGATGAGCCAGTTAATAGATGATTTACTTGCTTTTTCCCGCATGGGTAAAAAGGAAATGAATATTTGTGATGTGAATATGAAAATTATTGCACATGAGGCCGTTAACGGAATTAAGGCAGCAAATGGGAATTCTATTAAAGCAAAGATTACTATTCATGAACTATTACCTACTAAGGCTGATAGTAGCTTGATGGGGAATGTATTTACAAATCTAATTTCAAATGCTATAAAATACTCCAGTAAGAGTTCTGCGCCCGAAGTAGAGGTGAATTCTTTTCATAAGGATGGAGAGAATATTTATTATGTGAAGGATAATGGGGTTGGGTTCGATATGAAATATTACGATAAGCTATATGGCGTGTTCCAGCGACTGCATAGCAATGCGGAATTTGAAGGTACAGGGGTAGGATTGGCATTGGTTAAAAGAATTATAACACGGCACGGGGGGCGTGTTTGGGCTGAAGCGGAGCCCGATAAAGGAGCAACCTTTTACATAGCGTTACACACATCTAATAATAACTCATAAACCTCCGAACTATGACAACAAATGAAGCAGTGGAAATTATTCTTGTAGAAGATAATATGGATGATGCGGCCTTAGCTATAAGAACGCTAAAAAAGCAAAATCTGGCCAACAAACTGGTGCATTTAAAAGATGGGGCTGAAGCCCTTGATTTTATGTTTGGCACTGGAGCATATGAAGGGCGTAACATTACGAATACACCTAAAGTAGTTTTGCTAGACCTTAAAATGCCAAAAGTAAATGGTATAGAAGTATTGCAGAAATTGAAATCAGATGAACGTACAAAGCATATACCAGTTGTTGTGCTTACTTCTTCTGCGGAAGATCCTGATATAAGAACATGCTACCAGTTAGGTGTTAACAGTTACATAGTTAAACCCTTAGGGTTTGATGCATTTACGAATAAAATAACTGACCTTGGAATGTACTGGCTTGTAATGAATGAAGTACCCAGAGACTAAATCTTAATAATAATTGATGAAAAAATAATACTTCTATGCGTACAATACTCCGAGTTGTGACTGTAGACGATGATCCCAATATTCATGCTACTTTAAAGCAAATGTGTAAGGAATCTCCCTACATAGAAATTGTTTATTCTTATACAGATCCAGAAAAATTCCTGGCGGAAGCACCTATGCTGGACTTTGATTTGTGTACTCTTGATATTCAAATGCCGGGTATGGAGGGTATTACAGTAGCGCAGGTGTTGAAAGGGAAGCCAATAATATTTATTACCGGTGCTGATAATAGGTTTAGAGATGCCCTCAACCTGTCTCCTGTCGATATCGTTCCTAAGCCGATACTTAAAGACAGATTGTTTAAAGCTATTGAGAAGGCATATAGCGCTTTGGCTAGTAAGAAGGAATATGAACTTTTCAATGTAGCAGAATCAAATAAAAAAGTCAAGATCCGTTTAGCCGATATTTTGCTTGTTTCTACTGATGATGTTGACCCCAGGCATAAGCAAATATGGCTTAAGACAGGTGAGCAATACACTTTAATGAATTATAAACTGGACGACCTTGTTGAACATTCTCAAAACCTGATACAGGTAAACAGGGCAGAATTGGTTTCTATAGAGGCAATACATGAGGTGGAGCGCGATCTGATAACACTAAAGGGCATTAAAGCAGATAATGGCAAGCCTAAACAGATAACCCTGAGCCCTAATTTTAAAAAAAAATTAATGGATAGGATGTTCTATATCTAAACCACTTTACAAATGGGACACGATCTAAGGATTCTATTTCTGGAAGATAATAAAGATGATTTTGCGTTGGTGCAGCATGCATTACATCAGTCTAATTTTATGTTTAAAGGCAAATTGGCTACCAACAAAGAAGAGTTTATTGATGGCCTTAGTTCTTTTGAACCGGACGTGATATTATCAGATCATACCCTGCCACAGTTCGATTCACTATCTGCACTTAAAATTGTAAAGGATAAATACCCACATATACCGTTTATATTGGTAACAGGTTCCGTGTCAGAAGAGTTCGCCGTTAAGTGTATTAAAGGTGGCGCTGAAGATTATGTGTTGAAGGATAACCTGATAAAGTTGCCTGCAATTGTTGAGAGTGCAATTAACAAGAAAGAGCTCAAGACTGAGAATAGGATAATAAAGAACTTAAATGAAAAGCTTAAGAATACATATGATATAATAGCCCAGAAGAATAAGGATATTACCGACAGTATTACATACGCTAAGAGAATACAAAAGGCTATTCTTCCTGATAAAAAAATATTCTACCGTTCATTCCAGGAATCATTCATACTCTATAAACCGAAGGATATAATTAGCGGAGACTTCTATTGGTTTGCGGAACATAATGGCAAGTCTATAATTGCTGTAAGCGATTGTACTGGCCATGGTGTACCTGGGGCCCTTCTATCTATGATAGGATATCATTTATTGAACAATATTGTATTCTTAAAGAACATATCTAACCCCGCAGATATTCTGAATGAATTAAATAAAGGATTTACTGAGGTTTTTAAAATGGAAAAGGATGGGGACCCCATACATGATGGTATGGATATTGGTGTGTATTCGGTTGATAAAGTAACTATGACCGGTACCTTTTCAGCAGCAAGAAGGCCTTTATATATAGTAAGGGGGAATGATATTATAGAGTTAAAGGGCTCTCCCTTGCCAATCGGAGGTGGTTATTACGAAAGGGTTCAATATACAAATGAAACGGTAAAAATTGAGAAGGGAGATAAGTTCTATCTCTTTAGTGATGGCTATGCTGATCAGTTCGGAGGAAGAAATAAGAAGAAATTAAAGATTACTGGCTTTAAAGAATTAATTCTAAAACATCAATCTTTGAAAATGTCATTGCAGAAGAAAAGGTTAAATGAAGAAATTGAGAACTGGAAGAATGAAGAAGAGCAAACCGATGATATACTTGTTATAGGTTTTGAAATTTGATTAATTCACTATTATTTTCGACTCAGATATAAATTCTTTTTGGTCATCGTAGAGTTTTACAATGTAGATTCCATCTGCGAGGCCTATTCTGGATAAGCTATATTCATTACCGCTAAACATTACCGTGTTGACTTTCCTACCTAAGATGTCATATAACTCAATATAAGATTAGTTTGGATATTGTGTGATTTGGAACCAAATACCCCAATTTGTGACCTAAGGTGAATTATTTTTTATAAGATTTTTTCTTATAAAATCATATGATATCAGCTCTAAACATAAAGAAAGAAGTTGATTTATTATTATATTCGTTAGCTTATCACCAAAGATTTAATTGCCTGATGAGTTTGATTTTTCGAAATTATCTATATCTCATTATTTGTCTTCTCTTATCTACAATATCAATAAAGGCTCAAATAATTAGAGGTAAGGTTGTTGATAAGGAATCGAAAATGCCCCTTTATGCTGTAATTGTTCAATTACAGGATAGTGCTTTGGGCACAACTACTGATACCAACGGTAGTTTTGCAATACATGGTATTCCTCTCGGCAAACACAACTTGGTTGTTTCTTATCTAGGGTATTTAAGCACAATAGTTCCTGATCTGCTTATAACTTCTGCAAGGGAAGTATTTGTAAACGTGGAACTTGAACAATCGGCAAAAGAATTGGGTGAAGTATCGGTTAGGAGAAATCGTGAGCATATTAATGAAATGGCAGTTGTGAGTGCCAAAACATTTGATGTAGATGAGGTAGAACGATATGCAGGAAGCAGGGCTGACATACCACGGATGGCCTCTAATTTCGCAGGTGTTCAGGGTAACGACGATTCAAGAAATGATATTGTTATACGGGGGAATTCGCCGGAGGGGGTGCTCTGG
>DATHOD010000155.1:0-37278 GCA_035485295.1 Bacteroidia bacterium | reverse complement strand
GAATGTATCTACGAATCGAACCTTATACCTAAAAAGTAGTACCATTTTATCAACAAGGAAAGGTTTACTAATTGAGACAGAGATTACTTCTCCGCTTTCAGCGGCTCGTAATGACGAACGCCGTCATCGCGAGGAGCAAAGCGACGTGGCGATCTCAACCATTATTTTTCTATAACAATACTCACCTCATCTACCTCACCACCAACGGGAGGATTCTCCTTAACTACCTCAACAGATAGTTTAGCAACATTCGGGAGTGCCTTCTTCAGGCTTATTGCAATACGTTCAGCTACATGTTCAATTAGCTTGGAACGTATTTTCATTTCTGCTTTTACAATATCATAAACAGTAACATAATCAGCTGCATCTACAAGATTATCAGTTTGTGCTGGCTTGGTAAAATCTCCATGCAATTGCACATTCACTATGTAGTCTCCACCAATAATTGCCTCTTCTTCAAGGCAACCATGGTTAGCTCTAAGTCTTATTCCGCGAACATTAATAATATCCATTATTTAAAATAATATTGCATTTAATTAAGATTTACCTTATCACTTTCTAAACCGTCAGTATATCTCATCTTTAATAGCTTGGCTGCAATTTCCTTATCCTGCTTTACTTTCCATGTATAAAAGGCAAATATTTTTAAAGAAGATGGAAGGTTTTGGGAAACAAAAGAGTCAAAATTCAGATTTGTTTTAAATATTCTCAACTGATGCAAAGAAGTAAGATTTACAATACCCCTCATTGAATCCAGTGTTTTACAATTCAATATTTTAACATCAGATAAAAGTGGCATTTCTTTATCAAATAATATTTCTTTAAGTTTAATCTCGTCCTCGATACGTAAAGTTTTTAATTTCCTAAAATTAGATATATTACTTATATCATTAAAGCCTCTTACCCAAACAATATCAAGGTTTTCAATACTATTTCCGTCTAATTCATGTATATTCTCTCTGCCCCCTAAAATAAAACTTAATGTCTTCAGTTTTTTTAGCCTATTAACAAAAGTAATAGGACAGTTTTTTATGGAATTAAGTGAAAGGGAGGTCAAATTTTTGGCATCACCAACCGCATCAATACTTTTAGTGTGGCCACAGATAATAAGTTCATTTAAATGATCATAATCACGCAAATGAATAAGGTCAAGTGCTTTAGTTCTTGTTTCTCCAATTATTAGGCCTCTTAACTGCTTAAAGTTTTCATATTTAAGAATATCCAACTCTTTTAACTCAAATATTCCCAAACTTAGAAACCTTAAATTATTCAACTGAGAAATTGCGACAATATTTTCAGCATTTAATAAGCAATCCAAAGACAAACGCTTAACGTTGGGTATCTTTAAAAGGGTATTGCATTCAAAAGAGCCAGGGTCATGACTATAAAACCTTATTTCCAAATTATCCTCATGCTTTGCACAAAGAGTATTTAATATGGCAAGTTGTTCATCAGTATATACTTCCTCTGAAAATTGAACAGTAACGAGTCCTCCCTTTTTTAGTTCAGACTCTATAAACTCAATATCAATAAAGCTTGGGTCAGTAATTCGGTTAATTAATCTAGTAAGCATGACATTATTACTTAATCTCTTTCAGCGCATTATCAAGTCGTTTCACAACCTCATCTTTGCCCAAAAGCTCTATCGCATCAAATAGTACCGGTCCTGCTGAAAGGCCTGTAATCAGCACCCTAAAGAGCTGCATTACCGAACCGGCAGGAGTATTATTTTCTTCAGCTGTTTTCTTAAATACTACTTCAACATTATGTGCCGTGAAATCAGAGGTATTGGCCAACACATCTTTCAATTTTGCAAAAAATGCAGGTGCACCATCTTTCCATTTCTTCTGAATAACGCCTTCGTCATACTTAGTAGGAGCAACAAAGAAAAAGCTACCCAAATCCCAAAATTCATTTACAAAATGTGCTTTCTCCTTTATAAGTCCGCATACTTTCCCTAAATGATCTATGGTTGTCTCTATTCCTTTTTCCTTAACGATTGGCATAAATAATCCTGCCAATTCAATGTCATTTCGTTTACGTAAATATTGCTGGTTATACCATTTAGCCTTATCAGGATCGAACTTAGCGCCGTGCTTGCTTACACGCTCTAATGAGAATGATGCAATAAGTTCATCCATAGTAAACAACTCTTGTGTAGTTCCCGGATTCCATCCTAAAAATGCAAGCAGGTTAACTACCGCATCAGGGAAATATCCACGCTCCCTATAACCAGATGATTGTTCACCTGTTGCAGGGTCCTTCCAATCAAGAGGAAACACTGGGAATCCTAACCTGTCACCATCACGTTTGCTTAGTTTTCCATTTCCGTCAGGACGGAGTAATAATGGCAAGTGTGCAAATTGAGGCATAACTTCTTCCCAGCCCATGAACCTGTACAACAATACGTGCAATGGCGCTGATGGTAGCCATTCTTCTCCACGTATTACATGGGTAATTTTCATCAGGTAATCATCTACCACATTGGCAAGGTGGTAAGTGGGCATGCCGTCAGATTTGAACAAAACTTTATCGTCGAGTGATTGGGTATGAACCACAACCCATCCTCTTATAATATCATGAAAACGGACTTCTTCATTACGAGGAATCTTCACACGTATCACATATTGCTCGCCTGATTCTAAGCGTTTCTTCACTTCATCTTCTGACAGCGTAAGCGAGTTTTTCATAGTGCTGCGCGTAACAGCATTGTATTGTGGAGCAGCCACCTTAGCAGCTTCCAGGCGCTTACGCATTGCATCAAGTTCTTCAGTTGTGTCGAATGCATAGTATGCATGCCCAGCTTCAACCATTTTCTCGGCATACTGCCTGTACATGGCTTTACGCTCACTCTGGCGGTAAGGTGCATAAGGGCCGCCTTCTACAATACCTTCTTCAATATTTATTCCACACCAGGTTAATGCTTCTACAATATAATTCTCAGCACCAGGAACAAAACGGTTCTGGTCAGTATCCTCTATACGTAATATGAATGTACCATTATGCTTTTTTGCAAACAGGTAGTTATATAAAGCTGTACGCACCCCACCAATGTGCAATGGTCCTGTTGGGCTGGGGGCAAATCTTACTCTTACTGGCCTTTCTGACATCTTCTTTTGTTTGAGTGAACAAATATAAGACTATACTCGGAGGAGCGAGCCCTATTAATTTTGATAATAAATTAGAGAATGGTTTTAACTACCTGCCTAACAATTGCAACTTCTGCGTAATTGTTTTTGAGTTTAAATTAAAGCGGATAAAGTAAATACCACTTTGCAGATTTGACAGGTCTATAGCCGATATAAAGGTATTTGTACCATACACTTTTTCGCCCAGCATATTGTATATTTCCATTGAATTGAAATTGGCAATATCCCCATTGTATTGAATATTGCATTTCCCTGTGGTTGGATTAGGAAATACACTTAGTCCGGTATTATTTGTAGTACAGTTTTCTACTTCAATTACATCGAATGACACACTCTGTCCATCATAATCAGTTTGCCTTAGTCTGTAATAAGCCAGTCCATCATAAGGCTCAGGATCAGTATATGAATACTTAAGTGTGAATGCTGAATTTCCAGCACCTTCTATAATTTGTAACACAGTCCAGCTTACTCCATCAATACTTCGCTCAATAGTAAAAAACTTATTATTAGTTTCCGTTGCAGTACTCCAATCAAACATTAATTTACCATTATCACAGTATCCAACAAAGGAAAGAAGCTGTATTGGCAATACCGTACCACATGGAAGGGTAGTAGTACTAATACCGGGACCATCTGTAGTTATCTGCATACTACTACAGCCTAAAGATGTTGGCGTTACAGTCGCACAATTAGTTAAAGATGCCCATGGATTTGTTGACGTAGTTAATGTACCGGTATAAGTAGTTGTGCTTGTCGGATTACCCTTAGTTGGTGCAGGAATGTTAATGGTATAGTATCCATTGTTCTGTCCACTGTTACAAAATATCTGAGGCTGAACTTGTATTGTTCCATTGCTACAAGTATTAACTCCGCTAACAACTATTGAATAAGAAAACTGAACATTATAATTGTACCCACTAGTACAACTGGTAGTTGTACTTGGAATTATGGCTAAAGCTTTAACACTGACAGAAACGGTGTACCCGCAAGTTGAAGTGACTACGCATTGGCCGTTTAATTTGGTGGCGCCAAACATTAGAAAACAAAAGGCAAGCCCCAGGTATAGCTTATATCTCTTCAACATTTTATTGTAGTATGTTACTGATTAATCCCCCGACTAATTTCAAGCCGCAAAAGTACCTAAAATGATTTAGATAAATAGCTGCTTCGCAAGAAAAAACACCTGTCACACTAATTAATTAACATTTGTTAAGTCCAGTGTTTTAGGGCTTTGTAGCTTATGTACAGGAGTTAGTCTTATTACTTAGAACACTCATCGGGTTTATCCAATAATTTTATGCCTATCTGGGAGGCAAAAAAATATTCTTCCCACAATTGGATAAAACTCAATAATTAATAAAAAAGAAAATAGTTATTATGAGTTAACGCTATCTATTTTAACAACGATAGGAAATACTCCCCTGTCGTTAGCACTTTCCCATGCGGTAACGCCCAAAAGTGTATTGAGTACCTTGTCATACACAACATCAATCTTCAGGTCGTCGAGTTTATAGTAGAATGCTTTTTGTAATGTATGGTCTTTGAATATTCCTATTAGCTTACCCTCACCAAATACCAGTTTACTGCGTTCGTTAAGGGGTAATGCGTTAAATTCTTTTGTGAGCATGCTTTGTATTAAAGTTAATTACGTTATGGCCGTTTACACTGCGCTTTTTTCTGCTACGCTTACGGCAACGTAACCACCTTTGGTCATTTTGTTCATTATTTTACCAATTTCAACCTTTAATTTAAATGGCAGGTTGCCTACAAAATGAGGGTGAATGCCCCACTTTATTTTATCGGTACCAGGTATAGGAGTCCAAAAAATATGGTCCTTTAACTTAAACTGCTTGAATAGTTGAGGGTTTCTGCTTTCAATTTCCTGTAACTTCTCTTCAATTTGTTTGTCTGACATGTTCGTTTTCATCGGCTTGGTTTATATTCTGGTTTAATTAGATTGCTAAAAGTGTCTCTGGAAACTTCACTACTACGGGTTGTTCTTTAAAATTGAATGCAATGGTACATTTGTCCTGCACGTTTACAGGACCATCAAAGAACATATTTAAAGGTGTTCTTGCTGTTTTAAAATAGGTGCCTATTACAACATATCTTTCAAAACGTGTCTTCGGAGCCTTGCCATTAAATGTAGCGGTACCATCTGAAATAGCTGCCAAAGCTTCATTTATAAGTGTAAGGTCGGTACCTCTTATTGTGTTCCTTGCCTTGCTCGGAAGGTCATCCAAAAATTCTTTCCTTAAAGGATTGTTTGATACACCTGTATTGCCCGGTTTTAGCTTTATGTTTTTTGCTGGAAATTTCATGCTTTGGTTTTTTACAGAATTAGGCAATATTGCTGATTTGAGTAAGGTACGACTATTAAACGGATAATGACAGATTTAATTCATTCTAAATCGGTTTTATTGCGCTTTTAGTCTGTTTACCCCGCCCATTCCCTCCTTTGGCAAGTAAATATCTCAATTTTGATTTTAGGCATAAGGGCGCCCTCCCCGCTTGGGGAGGGAAAGGGGCGGGGCGTCTTAAAAAGTAGTACGTTTGCACCACAATGAGTACAATAAGACAAAATAAGGTTTCAAGACTGGTTCAACGGGAAATGGGCGACCTTTTCCAGAAAGAAGGCAAGCATTTGTTTCCGGGTGGACTGGTTACAGTTACAGGTGTAGAAATGAGCCCCGATCTATCTATAGCTAAGATATTTATGACCTTTTTGAACCTTAAGCCACAGGAAACCATAGAAATGCTGATGAACAAAAGGTCTGAAATACGCAATTACCTTTCCCCAAGGGTTAAGAACCAATTGCGCATCGTACCTGACCTTCGATTCCATATCGACGATTCATACGATGCCATTCAACGTATTGAGCAATTGCTTAAAAAATAGGTAGCAACTTAAGTTTAACATTTTGATGTGTTAATTGTGGCATACAAATAAGCCAAATGACTAAAGACAATACAGAGTATCCTCGATGGGATACAAATGAAGAATGGAAAAAAAACTATGCTCCTTTTATTAGGTGGGGATTGTTTTATTGTAATAAGAATGACAAAAGGCTTTGGGTTCCTAAGTATAAATCAAAAAATGGAACAACTATTAATATGTCACATCCCTATGCACCATTAGTTTGTATTGTAACATTACTTCTTCTTGCTGCTATTCTTACCATTCCTTTCTATTTACATTAAGAATATCTCAAACTAACCTACCATCAAGAAATACGATATTTTATACTATTTCCATATTTAATGCATATTTGCAAATCTTTTTTCAGATAAACCCGTATGGAATACGACCCGATTAAAAATAAACTAGGTGTTTTCTTCAACATGTCGACTGGGCTGCGCAAGCTCTTCTACCGCCTGCTCGACCTATTGTTATTACGTACCTGGCACATACACAAAGAACTCCGTATTTGGGAAAAGACAGCTCCAGCTAAAGCTGATATACTTGATGCCGGTTCCGGCTTCGGACAATATTCATGGTATATGGCACGCAAGCATGCCAACTGGACCATTTTGGGTGTAGATGTAAAAGACGACCAGATTGCAGATTGCAACAACTTTTTCAGCAAGTGCGGTAAAACAAATGTCCGTTTTGAAGTGGCAGACCTTACCAAATTCAGCAAGCCTGAAAGTTTTGACTTTGCACTTTCGGTTGATGTAATGGAACATATATTGGAAGATATAGAGGTATTTAAAAATATTCACGCTGCCCTTCGCAAGAATGGTATGCTCCTTATCTCTACCCCATCGGACCAGGGCGGTTCCGACGCAGATAGTTCCGCTGATGGCTCATTTATTGGTGAGCACGTCCGTAATGGTTACAACATAAAAGAAATAGAAACCAAGCTGAATACAGCAGGATTTTCAAAAGTTGACGCACGTTATTCGTATGGTGTTCCCGGACATATTTCATGGGTGCTTTCTATGAAATACCCAATGAAGATATTAGCGGTTACCAAGGCATTCATTATACTTCTTCCTTTTTATTACCTCATTACTTTCCCTTTCTGCTTAATCCTTAATCAAATGGATACCAATGGCAATCATGCCAAAGGCACAGGACTGATTGTAAAAGCATGGAAGTAGTTGTTACTTTATTTTAATTACTAGGGCGTTCCCCTGACACACCTTCGGTAGTCAGGGTCGGGCTTTACGCTCATACTCCTTCCCCGAATACTCGGGGTGCGGGGTATCCGCTGCAATCCCTAACGCAAATCCCCCTTATATTTGTCTTAGAATAACTGCCATGAAAATTATTTGCAAACATTTCAAAGAGCTTAATACCGATGAACTTTATAGTATTATAAAGTTGCGAATAGAAGTTTTTTGTGTAGAGCAAAATTGCCCTTACCAGGATTTAGATGGAAAAGACCAAGAAAGCTGGCATGTAATGGTGCTTAATTCCAACAATGAATTAATCGGGTACTCACGTCTTCTTCCCAAAGGACTTTCTTATCCTGATTATGCATCTATTGGAAGGGTTGTAAGTGCAAAGTCAGTAAGAATGAATGGCATTGGCAAATTGCTTATGCAAGCCAGCCTTGAACAAACAAAAAAGCTGTTTGGAAACACGCCACTTAAAATAAGCGCACAGGCTTACCTTAGGGGATTCTATATTTCCTTTGGCTTCAAACCAACAGGTGAAGAATACCTGGAAGACAATATTCCGCACATTGGGATGGTGGCCCCACTTTAGGCAGTTGATTTTAAAGTCTCCCCTATCGGGGGAGATTTAGAGGGGGCTTTGGGGGTGCGCCATCTTTCTTACTTTTGTATATAATGAACCTATCGCTATTCATAGCCCGCCGGTACTTAGTATCTAAAAAGTCGCATAACGCCATTAACATTATTTCGGGTGTAGCACTGGGTGGTATTGCTATCGGCACTATGGCGCTTATAATAGTATTATCGGCTTTTAATGGCATATCTAACCTTGTACAATCTCTTTACAATTCCTTCGGGACTGATATTCAAATAACTGCAGTAAAAGGAAAAACATTCATTCCCAATGGGCCAAAATTTCAGAGTGTAAAGCAGTTGCAGGATGTAAAATATTTTACCGAAGTAATGCAGGACAAAGCACTTTTGAAATATGATGACCAGCAATCGTTGGCAGTATTGAAAGGTGTTAGCACCGACTTTGTACCTATGACTCACTTTGATACACTGGTACGTGATGGTAGCTTTTCCCTGAACAAGGGTGGAGTTGACTGTGGTATATTTGGCAGGGGCATCGCTTCTCAATTAGGTATCGGGCAAACGAACTCTGACTATTACTCTGCAACATGTTATGCACCTAAAAGAGGCTTTACGCACAGCTCTCCCAATCCCGAAGATGCCATTACCGAAAAGCATCTTTTCCCCGCAGGAACATTTTCTATCAACGATGATTTTGATTACCGATATGTGGTGGTGTCTTTAGCATTTGCTAGAGACCTATTCGATTACCACGACAGTTCGGTAACCAGCGTAGAGATTGGCTTAGCCAAGAATGCAAATACCGATAAAGTAAAGCAACAGATTGCAGGAATATTGGGAAGCGACTTTATGGTGAAAGATCGTTTTGAGCAAAATGAATTGCTTTTTAAAACATTGAAATCAGAAAAACTATGGACGTTTATAATCCTTGTATTTATCCTGATAATAGCCACATTCAATATCGTGGGCTCTCTTTCTATGCTTATCCTAGATAAAGAAAAAGACATCGATATTCTTTACAACATGGGCGCAGATATGGGCTCCATTCAAAAGATATTTATGTTCGAAGGAATGCTCATTACCTTTATTGGCACGCTTATCGGGCTTACATTGGGTACGCTTATTTGTCTTATACAAATTGAATTCAAGGTAATCCATTTCAACCAGGGTTTTGTGGTAGATGCCTATCCCGTTAGCTTGCAACTGGTAGACTACCTAAGCGTATTTGGCGCAGTGCTGGTTATCGGCCTGCTGGCATCATGGTATCCCGTTCGTGTTTTTGCTTCGAAAGAGGTAAAAAAAGCAGCTTAGGTTGTTCACATACAATCGTGGATAAGTTTGAGCGTTATTATCTGTATAAAGGCAGCCTCTTGGCTACTTTTGAAAGATTATAGACTCTATGCCAAAACGCTATTCAAATAAATTAAAAGACGAACCGAAACCGGTTGAGGAAGAGGTTGTAGAAGAGCAGGAAGGCCCTTCCGAACCATTTTTACAGCGGGTAAAAGGTAATCTTGAGCGCTGGAAAGTATTACAGCTTTCGGGTTTGTTCTTTATTCTTTTCTCATTTTGCATGGCATTGGCATTTACCTCGTACCTGTTTACATGGCAGGCAGATTTCGATAAGGTAAGCGGGCCATTATCAACCATTTTATCATCGGGAGTTAAGACAGACAACTGGCTGGGCAATATAGGCGCATTGCTTTCCAATGTGTTCATCAACCATTGGTTTGGTGTTGCAGCATACGGATTTGCATTCTTGTTCTTTTTAGGCGGAGTGAAAATGCTCACCAATATTTCTCTGTTGCCTTTGGCTAAAACATTACGCATAAGCTTATTCTTAATACTGTGGGCAAGTGTAACGCTTGGTTATTTATTCCATACCAACCATTTATTCTTAGGTGGCGGCATTGGTTATTTTTCTGCTACATGGCTTGATAGCGTGATTGGCAAAACAGGAACATTAATATCTCTTTCCTTCCTCGGCATTGCATTCCTGCTGATAAATAACCTGGTAAAAGTTCCATCGTTTGCAAAAGCTGCAACAGAAGAGGAAGAAGAAATTGAAGAACCTGAAACGGTTGGAGAATTAGAGAAGCACGATATAGAGGAACCTGTTCTAAAAAAAGAAAAGAAGCCTAAGAACGAAGTAAAAGAAGTTGTTCCGCCGGTTATAGAATTTGATGTGGAACCTACCAAACCTGTTGTAGAAGAAAAAAAAACTCCGGAAGTAAAGCCCGATAATACCGTTGAGTTCTCCATTGAAAAAGCGCCTGAGCCGGAAATTGCCCTTGTAGTTGAAGAGAAAAAAGAAAAGAAAGGCTCCCTTGGTACTTCTTACGACCCTACCCTCGATCTTCAAGATTATAAATACCCTCCGTTATCCTTAATGCAGGAACATGGCAAAGATTCGGTAACTATTGACGAGGAAGAGCTAAGAGCAAACAAGGACAGGATTGTTGCCACACTTGCCAATTACAGCATAGGCATTAAAAAGATAAAAGCTACCCCCGGCCCTACTGTTACACTTTACGAAATTGTTCCGCAAGATGGTACACGTATATCGAAGATAAAGAACCTGGAAGACGATATAGCGCTTAGCCTTTCTGCATTGGGTATTCGTATCATTGCCCCTATGCCGGGCCTTGGAACCATTGGTATAGAAGTGCCTAACCGCAACCCGGGCATGGTCTCTATGAAATCTATTTTAGCATCGGACCAGTTTCAGAAGAGTGATATGGAACTGCCTATAGGATTGGGTAAAACAATATCGGACCAGCCCTTTGTAATTGACCTTGCTAAAATGCCTCACTTGCTTATGGCAGGTGCTACAGGGCAGGGTAAATCGGTAGGATTGAACGCGGTGCTGGTGTCATTGCTTTACAAAAAGCATCCTTCGCAAATTAAGTTTGTATTGGTTGACCCGAAGAAGGTGGAGCTTACTTTGTTCAATAAGATAGAAAGGCATTTCCTGGCTAAGTTGCCCGATACTGCTGAGGCTATTATTACCGATACCAAGAAAGTAATTCATACGCTCAATTCATTGTGTATTGAAATGGACCAGCGCTACGACCTATTGAAAGATGCACAGGTGCGTAATATTAAGGAATACAATGAAAAGTTCATGGCACGTAAACTGAACCCTGAAAAGGGCCACAAATACCTGCCATATATTGTATTGATAGTGGATGAGTTTGCCGATCTGATTATGACCGCCGGTAAAGAAGTGGAAACGCCGATAGCCCGTTTGGCACAGCTGGCACGTGCCATTGGTATTCACTTAATTATTGCCACACAGCGCCCATCGGTAAATATTATAACAGGCACTATTAAAGCTAACTTCCCTGCCCGTGTGGCGTTCAGGGTAATATCAAAGATAGATTCACGCACCATATTAGATTCAGGCGGGGCTGACCAGTTGATAGGCCGTGGCGATATGTTATTGGCTACAGGCAGCGACCTGATACGCCTGCAATGTGCTTTTGTAAGCACCAAAGAGGTAGAAGACGTAACTGACTTTATCGGCAGCCAGCAGGGCTACCCAGACGCTTTCCACCTGCCGGAATATGTGGAAGAAGGCAGCGAAGGTGGTGGCGAAAGCCTGAATGCAGATGATAAGGATGCCCTGTTCGACCAATGCGCACGCATAGTGGTAGAAACACAGCAGGGCTCTGCATCATTATTGCAAAGAAGATTAAAGATTGGCTATAACCGTGCAGGGCGCATTATTGACCAGTTACAGGCAGCAGGAATAATTGGCCCATTCGAGGGTAGCAAAGCAAGGGAAGTCCTTATAAAAGACTTTATGCAATTAGATGAGAAGTTGAAGAGTATGTCTTCCTCTCCTAATGATCAGATGTGAAGCGAAGCTTTCTTAGCTAATAGTTCAGCCTCCGATTCCTTATTCAATTCATCGGGTATACAGCAGTCTACAGGGCAAACAGATGCACACTGAGGTTCATCGTGAAAGCCTTTGCACTCGGTACATTTATCAGATACTATATAATACCTGTCAAGCTCCACAGGTTTCTGCGGTTCATCAGCATCGGTTGATAAACCGCTCTTTGCAGTAAACATGCCTTTAAGGCTTGTTCCGTCAGCAAAGCGCCATTCGTTGCCGCCTTCATATATTGCGTTATTAGGACATTCGGGTTCGCAGGCCCCGCAATTAATACATTCTTCTGTTATTTTGATTGCCATAGTCGTTCTTGTTAAAAAAAGCCTGACAAAGATACAAAAAGGTAGAATGAAGTTAATTAAAATCTATTTTGCATTTTGGTCACTCTTTCTTTTCGGATAATGGAGTGAAATTCTTGCCATCAAAATAGTATATTCCATCAAATGCAGTACCCAAAAACAACTCCCCAGTCTTACTTTGAGCAATACACTTTACTCCTGAATACTTTCTATGCATAACTTCTGAATAGAAAGGCTTAAATACGCCATTTGTGTATCGTATTAATCCGTTGTGGGTACCCAACCAAATGTTATTTTCACTATCGACATAAATCACACCAATATTATATGCTGTACCTATTTGCTCCGAATTATAAGTGGTAAACTGCTTGCCATTATACTTAATTAATTTAGGAGCGGATGTTTGAATCCATAAATTACCTTTCTTATCCATCTGCATATTAGCAAAAAAGTCATGAGCAACACTTCTTTCTATCTCTTTATAATATGTAAACTTATTGCCATCAAATGAAGAAAGACCTCTTTTGGTAGAGAGTGCCCATATTTTCCCTGTACTATCGATTGCGATACTGTTTGCCCCGCCATTTTTATAATAAAGGACCCTCGTGCCATCAAAACAGTTTAGCCCAGTTAATCCGTGCTCATTAGGCTTTACTGAAGAACTGCCAAACCACATTCGTCCCTTTGCATCAAAAGATATTCCCTCAATGCAATTACCGGGCATCCCTTGTGTCATATCGTACGAAACAAAACTCTTACCATCAAAACATATTAAGCCATTATCAGCTGTACCTATCCATATATTCCCCATATAATCCTGATTTATTGAATTAACAAATGCATCAGGAAAACCTTGCTTAGTTTCATATGTATATATTTTGTTCTTTTCATAATATCCGATACCATGTTCTAGAAAACCTTCACTCTCTATTAGACTATCACGCATACGAAACCAATATTTTGCATAAGAAAACCAGAGTCTTCCATCTCCTGCAATTAATATGTTATTGATTGAATAGGCCTGTGAATCTGCCATATTTCGCCTGAAAAAACTGCTTTCCCTTAGAATTGGCTGCCCAGCCGGTACAATAGTGCCTTTGCCAATTGGCATAACAATAGAATCTATCACGTTAGTATAATTGCATTTGGTTACTTTTTACCGGTTGGAATTTATTTTTGAAGTTGCTACCTGTATGCTCATACTCTTGACTATATGAAACTAATTGCATCAAACTTGCAGATAAAATCAGAATTATTCTTTTCATTCAAATTAAGAATCAAAATTACTTTAAGAAACTCCTTTAAAATTCAATCTTTATTAAATCAGTTTCTTTCAAGGTGTGGATTTTATAATGCTAATTTACAATGAGTCTTTGATGCAACGAACTGAAAAACCTCTACTCTTAAAATTTATGACCTGCCAAACTGTAGCATCATCAGAAGCTACTGAATAAAAAAGGGCAGCCGTGTGGTTTTGATCTTCTGTAGATGTCCAAAAATAGGCAGTATTACCAAGGTCACCAAAATCACCATCTCCATTACATGCACCTCCCGGGAGCGCCGTAAAACCGCTACTATTAGTACCTTGTCCGTTGTCTTCCCAGCCAGCTTTTGATTTTATACTCGGTGCTATGTCCTTCTTCTTACTGCCACCAGATAGGTACGTAATTAATGCACTATACTCACTATCTGAAGCTATATGCCAGCCCTGCGGTGCTAACCCCCTTTTATCATTCACGGCATACCAATTATACAATTTGCCATACTTGCTCCCATTATTGCTATCATCATTATAATAACACCATGCAGGTTTTTGCGCAATAGTGGCTTTTTTCCATTCCGCCTCAGTTTTAGCTTCTGGAATTATCTCACCATTCTTAAAACTACTTACGTTTAGATTCTTCACCATCCATACTTGTTTACCAATTTTGACCTCATCACTATTCTTTACGGCTTGCCCAAAAGCAGCAAGAGAAAAGGAAAGGGATAGTATTAGAATCAAGAGTGGTTTCATTGTTTATCGTTTAAAAGGCTATGCACAAATTGAAGAAGTAACAAGAAATATGAAACCAAGCATTACTAAAGTTCCAATTAATAAGAAATATCCAAGATACTCGACAATACCGGGCGGTTTGTTTTTCACCATATAGATAGATACTGCAATAGCACAAACAAAAAATATCAAACCAATCATTCAGCTAGTATTTGCTATCAAATTTACGAAATCTCCCGTTAATCCTATTTTTGCAGTTCTATGAAATTAACTGATATAATAAATAGCTTCCATAAACTTGGAGAAGAGATAAGGGCTTTTCTTGCCAATTCCCCTGTGCACCAGGATTGGAACAATGCCATACAGCTTGCGGAACATCAGAATGGGTGGTTTACAAGGGCCAATATATTACTTGCCTTTCAAGGCATTGAAACCTGGCTGCATAAAGACAAACTAGTGAAATGGCTATCGGCTTATCCTGAATTGCCTAAGGAAAATACCAAGCCTATAACCATTAGTGTAGTAATGGCAGGTAATATTCCCCTCGTTGGCTTTCACGATTTTTTATGTGTGCTTATAACCGGAAATACTATACAGGCCAAGCTTTCCAGTTCCGATGTTACGCTACTGAAATTCCTGGCTAAAAAGCTTATTGCCATCAATCCTGAATTAGAGAAACACATTCAGTTCGTAGAAAAACTGAGTTCATCTGCCAATGCTGTAATAGCCACCGGTAGCAATAATACCGCCCGCCATTTTGAATATTATTTCAGGAACACCCCTAATATCATTCGCCGTAACAGGAATGGTGTTGCTATACTCGATGGCTCTGAAACAAGCGAAGAGATTGGCAATCTGGGTAATGATATTTTTACCTATTTCGGCCTTGGTTGCAGGAATGTTTCTAAGCTCTATATCCCTCAAGACTTTGAATTGAGCCAGTTCTTTCTCGGGATTGAAAAGTTTAGAGATGTAGTGAATCACAACAAATATGCCAATAACTATACCTATAACCGCACCATCTTTTTAATGGACGGCAAGGTGTTTACCGATAATAATTTCCTTGCTGTGATAGAAGACAAGACTATCCCATCGCCTATCGCAGTATTGCATTTTGAGAGATATAAGGACCTTGCAGCACTCAGCAAAGAACTATCAGAACAAAAAGAATTAATTCAATGTATCGCCGCTAAAGACAGTGTTGCTAAGAAACTGAAGAATCTATCAATACCCGTTGTTGGGTTGGGTGAAACGCAATCGCCCACCCTATCTGACTACGCTGATGGGGTTGATGTGATAAAATTCATTTTGTCCAAAAAAACGTGATTGTTCTATACCTCTAGCATCGATTTCCAATTGGTTATTCTATTCTATAAACGTGCAATCCTGATGGGATTGAAATGCATGAACATATCATTGAATAATTATAAACGTGTAATCCCGCTGGGATTGATTACTAATTCTTTCCACATCTCTTTGATGCCAGAGGCATCCAACGTTTATAGAAAATATACCGCCCCGATATATTTCGATACCAGAGGTATCGTACATTGGCCCCCCCCTATTATTTCATAATCGTGTAATCCGTATGGGATTGATTTACCGATGCATGCGATATTTCTTTGATGCCAGAGGCATCGTACATTGGAAACACCCTATTATTTCATTATCGTGCAATCCCAATGGGATTGATTCACTACATATCATTTGCTTTAGAAGATGCCAGAGGCATCTAATGCTTATAGAAAATACACCACCCCCTATATTTCGATACCAGAGGTATCGTACATTTATATTTTAAAACCCATTGCATGTCCAACACATATTCTCAACTCTACATCCATATTGTTTTTGCGGTAAAAGGCAGAGAAAGCCTTATACAAAAGGAATGGGAAGAGCGATTATACCGTTACATTACCGGCATTGTTCAGCAAAAAGGACATAAAATGCTAGCGGTAAACGGAATGCCTGACCATATTCACTTATTCATCGGTTTAAATCCTTTATGTAGCATTTCTGCTCTTGTTCAGGAAATCAAAAAATCTTCGAATGATTTTATAAAAGAAAACAAATTCATAAAAGGGAAATTTAATTGGCAAAGCGGGTATGGAGCCTTTTCATATGCTCATTCACAACTTGATAATGTTATTGCATATATAGCAAAACAGAAAGAGCATCACAAAAGGAGCACATTCAAAAAGGAATACCTTTCCTTTCTGAAGAAATTCAGCGTAGAATACAATGAAAAGTATTTGTTTGAATGGATTGAATAGTTCGATGCCTCTGGCATCGGGTTTTATTTTTGTAATCGCATTATTATAAACGTGCAATCCCGCTGGGATTGATTTATAGTGCTTTCGAGATTTCCTTGATGCCCTCGGCATCAAACGTTTATAGATATCGAACAATTATTTGTTATTTTTGGGTACAACAGATGAGCACAATACAAGTAAATACCAAGCTATTACCGCTTAAGTTCCCGAATGGGAAGGAATTGCCATATACAAACCCTTTGGTGATGGCTGTGGTAAACATTACCCCCGATTCATTTTACGATGGTGGGAAATTTGCTACAACGGAAGATGCCATTAAGCAAGCTGAGAAGCTTATAGCTGAAGGAGCAGATATTTTAGACTTAGGTGCTGCATCTACAAGACCGGGTGCTGAATTTCTAACACCGGAACAAGAACTGGAGAGATTACTACCTGTACTTGATCATATTGTAAAAGAACATCCGGATGCCGTTATCTCGGTCGATACATTCCAGTCAGAAGTTGCAAAAGAAGCTGTGAAACATGGTGCATCGATAGTAAATGATATTTCCGGTGGTACGCTTGATGACAGAATGTTTGATGTGGTAGCAAAACTAAAAGTGCCTTACATACTCATGCATATTCAAGGCGACCCTCAGACTATGCAGGTTAATCCGCAATACGATGATGTGGTTGCTGAGGTTTATGAGTTCCTTGCCAGGCAATCTGATAAAGCAAGAGATGCGGGTATAAAACAAATTGTTGTTGACCCCGGATTTGGGTTTGGCAAAACAGTGGAACATAATTTTACTCTATTGCGCAACCTTAAGCAGTTCTGTATATTGGGGCCTGTAATGGCAGGGCTTTCACGCAAATCGATGATAAATAAGGTTTTGAAAACAAAACCAGAAAATGCATTGGCGGGGACAATTTCGTTAAACACTATTGCATTGTTACAAGGAGCAAATATTTTGCGTGTACACGATGTGAAGGAAGCAAGGCAGGTAATATTACTGATGAACGAATACCTTAAAGCCCGCAGCTGATGCTGAATCTGTTTATCATATTCCATTGGTACGACGCCATAGATATTCTTTTGGTGGCGTTTCTGTTGTATGAATTATATAACCTGGTAAGGGGAACAGCAGCCATAAATATTGTGGTGGGTATGGTAGTTCTATACGTTCTTTGGCTGATAGTAGAAGCCCTGAATATGCAGCTCTTCAGCAGTATACTCAACCGATTTATAGACGTTGGAGTAATTGCTATCATCATAGTGTTCCAACAGGAATTCAGAAGATTTTTACTTGTGATTGGAAAGACTGAATTCTTCAACCGCAAGAATTTTACCAAGAACTTTTTAATGCTGCAATTAGATAAGCAGAACACATTGGACCTCCACCCTATTATTAAAGCTTGCCGCAACCTGGCAGAGAAAAAGACAGGTGCGCTTATTATTATCGCGCACGATTCTGACCTTAGCTTTTATGCACAAACCGGAGATATTATTGACAGTAATATTACTGAAGCACTTTTAGAAAGTATCTTTTACAAGAACAATCCGCTACATGATGGTGCTGTTATTATACAAGACAATAAGATACATGCCGCACGTTGTGTATTGCCAAGCACCGAGAAATCAGACTTCCCTGCAAACCTTGGCATGAGGCACCGTGCAGCAGTCGGTATAACCGAAAAGACAGATGCCATTGCCATATCAGTATCTGAACAAACGGGTTCTATTTCTTTGGCACATCAGGGTAAACTCTACCACGATTTGAATGCGGAGAAGCTGGCTTCTTTATTGCAAGAGAAATTGCAATAGCGCAGTTTTATATTGGCTAAAGCCTTTTTATCTATCTCAATAATTAATCAGTCAGCTAAAGCTGACTGCAATTGAGCCATTATAATTTAATTGCAGTTCACTTTAGTGAACTGGGTTATAGGTAAACCCATGAATGGGCTTCAGCCCAACACAATTAGAATTTTAAATTCAGCCCAACAAGGAAATTAGTTGGTGCCTGAGGGAAATAATAGTTCTGATTATATATTGTTCCGCTTTGCAGATACTCGTATGTATAGCCATTCGATACGTATTTCAGATTGGTAATATTATTCACCAACAGAGTTAAATCTATTTCTTTCATAAATTTCGGGAAGATGGAATAGTTAATCCTGAAATCGTTGGTAAAGTATGCATCCATCGCACGGTAAGGGTTCTCGGTATTATCTAAATACTGCTTCCCAACGTACTTGGTCAGTATGCTGAGTTCTAAATGCTTCACCGGTATAAATGTTAGTATACTCCCTGCAATCCACGATGGGGAGAATGAAATATCGACAGAAGGATGAACCTGGTACAGCTGATTGCCTGTGTAATTACCTGAACTATCCTGCACATCTACATACTCATTAAAATTCTTGATCTTGTTAATGCTGTATGTTGCATTAGCATCCCAGCGCAACCATTTTATTGGCTGCACTGCCCATTGCAGCTCAATGCCTGTGCGGTAGCTTTGTGGAACATTTATGCGGTTATACTCACCCACATCATTCACTTGTCCGTTTAATACAAGCTGGTTTACATAATTCATGTAATAGAGGTTTGCCTGTATGGCAACCTTTTTCCAATGCTGTTTATACCCAGCCTCCCAGTCGGTCAGATGCTCGGACAAAGGCCGGCTGGTTGGGGTTGACTGGGTATAATCATCGCGTGATGGCTCTTTGTTCCCCACTGCCACCGATGCGTATACGTTCTGCGTAGAAGACAAATCGTAACTAATTCCGCCTTTAGGATTAAAGAAATCTAATAATACATCTTGGGTTACATTCACCAATTGGTCGTTAAAACCAAGGAAGGAATAATTGATGTGCCTGTATTGCATATCTGCAAAAAGGTTGAGCTTTTTTGTCAGCTGGTAATTGGCACGTGCATAAAAATTGTTATCGGTCTTTAATGCTGTATTGCTTGTGTATTGGTAGCTATTGCTTGGCAGTCCACCATTTTGCGCCCACAACACATTATCATAATGTTCCCCGAAATATTGGTTCCATGCCCCGCCAAAATCCAATTCAAAGCGGCTATGGTCGGTATACTTTAATGAATAGGTAGCACCGTAGAATTTATTATTCAGCCAAAGATCTTCGACAAAATTGCCCGTATCTTTTCCAGCTCCCGGGCTTGTCAAACCATAAAATTCATATGCATATCCTGCGTCAAAATCTTCGTAATAACCCCAGCCATTGGTTTGAAATAGTGCAGCGTTCAATTCCCAGTTATGGCCTATCTGTTGAGTCAAGTGTAATTGGAAATAATCTTGCTCATAGTTATCTGTTTCATTTGGGTAGAATTGTGTTTTACCATTCGCATCGGTATACATTCCTGCAGGATTAAAGGTGCGGTTGGTAGCCAATGAGTCTTGCGGAACACCATACCATGCCTGTCCTGTTTTTTCTTTTCCGGTAAATGCTACAAACTTTATCATGGTATTCTTGGTATAATAGCCTGCATCGAAAAATGCAGATTCCAAATCAGAAGTACCTCGGTCTATGTATCCATCAGAAGTAATTTTAGATGCACGTCCATCGAATGCCCAATGCCCATCGAGCAAGCCTGTACCAAAATTGAATGAGTTTTTATAGGTGTTGTATGAACCTGTAGAGCTACTCACTTCAGCATAGGGCGTTGGAGATAATTTAGTAGTTGCAATATTTATACTGCCACCAAATGCTCCTGCACCATTTGTCGATGTGCCTACTCCACGTTGTATTTGTATATTATCAGTCGATGAAACAATATCGGGCATATCAACCCAATACACACCCTGGTCTTCGGCATCGTTAATAGGTATACCATCAATAGTAACATTCACACGAGTGGCATCGCTGCCTCTTAAATGTATATAGGTATAACCTACACCAGTACCGGCATCAGAAGTGGTAACCATAGAAGGAGTGAAATTGAGCAGATACGGTAAGTCCTGCCCAACATTGCTTTTTTCAAGATAGGTTTTATCTACATTGGAATAAGCCGTGGGGGTTTTATCACTTGCGCGTGTTGCGCTTACCACCACCTCGCCGGTTTGTACTGTAAGAACTGTAAGGTGAATATTGATGCTGGAATCTTTAGGAAGAGAAACGGTAGTGGTTTGTGTTCTATATCCTATGTATGAAAATGAAACGGAATAATCCCCCGCTTTTAAATGCAAATGAAATCTACCATCGAGATCGGTAAGTGTACTGAGCATAGTTGTGTTGATACTTACCCCTACCCCAACCAGTTTTTCGCCTGTGACAGAATCTGTAACAGTACCAGAAAATGACTGAGCTGAAACAGCAATTGGCAAAAGTGCAAGGCACAAGCCTTTTAATGCATAGGTAATTAACTTCATTACAATTTTACAAAACGCGCCGAAAAACTAAAGGGTGGAATATCCTCCGGCATTTTAATATTTTCTATCTCCTTCCCTCCGCAGGCATTATCCTGTTCAGGTTCCAGTACAAATTTCTTTGTCCAATGGGTATGATCTCAGCCTTTATATTAGGGCACCCCTTAAAAAGAGACGGGGCAAAAGTATGCATTTTTGGAAAGCAGATAAAACTCCTTCATTAATTTTTAATTATCAGGGCTAAAGCCCA
This sequence comes from Bacteroidia bacterium, assembly GCA_035485295.1. Lineage (GTDB taxonomy): Bacteria > Bacteroidota > Bacteroidia > JABEUT01 > JABEUT01 > JABEUT01. The sequence goes on along the minus strand of DATHOD010000155.1, from coordinate 16,333 downwards.
AAACATTCCGGCCTTTGATTAACCCCATGCTTAAGCATGGGGTTATATTATTACTAATAAGAGTCGACTTTAGTCATGACTATACTCTTCGACAAGCTCAGAGTGACGTCATGCTGAGCTTGTCGAAGCATAAACCCTTCTCAACAATTCTTCCAACTCGCTCAGCATCATGGCTGTAGCACCCCAAACGGTATGCCCCTCTATATTATAATAAGGAGTTGCAATACTTACCGCATCTGACCGTATTATAGTTTTTTCTTCTTTTATAATTGGATCAAGCAATTGCTTAATGTTAAATTCTATTGTCTTTTGTACTTCTGCAGAATCTATAATAGGTGGGTATTCTCTTTCACTCATTCCTATATAAGGCTGTACCCAAAAATTACTCGGCAGTATATAAACAGGGCTCAATTCACCAACTCTGGTAATTTCTTCCGATGGTAATCCTACTTCTTCTCTTGCTTCTCTTAATGCAGTATGCCATAAGTCTATATCGCTTTCCTCCTTAGTTCCACCTGGAAAAGCAATTTGTCCACTATGTACACCTTTATATTCTGTGCGAAGAATGAGTCGAGTATAAATTTCTTCACCCTGTGGGTACAACCAAATTAACACCCCACTCTGCCTTGGATTCTTCTTTGCTATTGCCTCCAAATCCATTTTGGGCCTGCCCGATATCATACGCCTTTGAGCTTCCCAACCCGGTAAACCCGCCTTTATTTCGGCTGATAATCTGTTTATAAACTCAAGAAACATAGGCATTTAGGGAAAAATGTGAAACGAAAACCAGATAATAGCGTAAATATATAGAGAAAGGGGTAAATCAGATGGATGATGGTGTGGAGAAATTACAAAATATTATTTGCTCTTGCGTTTTGTGTCACCTCCTTGTTGGAAGTTAAAAGGTGTAGTTTTCCGGCTTGGTTAAATCATACGGATAAAGCAGATAGTGCACTTACTTATCGCGATCTGGACCAAATAAAAACCAGCCACAAACTGGTTCTGCTTACCGAAAACAGCTCTACTACTTACTTCATATATAAAGGATTGCCCATGGGTTATGAGTACGAAATGATCGATTCATTTGCCCATTCCATGCACCTTGAACTGGATGTGGTTGTAGTAAAAAACCTGGACAACATTTTTAAAATGTTAGATAACTGCGAAGGCGATATTGCAGCAGATAATATTACGATCACTAACCTTCGTCGGAAAGATGTAGAGTTTGCAGCACCCTTATACAATACACGCCAGGTATTGATACAACGCAAGCCCGACAACTGGCAGAAACTTACAACGGCTCAATTAGAAGCTACTCTCGTTAAGGACCCTATACAACTTGCAGATAAACAGGTGTATGTGCGCAAAGGATCTTCTTTTTACGAACGCCTTAAAGACCTATCGAATGAAATTGGGGGAAGAATAGATATTGTTGAAATACCTGGAACCGAAACAACTGAGGAACTTATTGGTGATGTAGCAAAAGGTAAAATAGATTACACAGTAGCGGATGAAAATGTTGCAAAAATTGTTTCCGGATATTATGATAACCTTGATATAAATACCCCTGTTAGTTTCCCGCAAAAAATTGCCTGGGCAGTTAGGAGGGATTCACCAGACCTTATGACTGCACTTAACGATTGGATAAAAAAAGAAGACAAAAAAAAGTTTACCCAAATAGTGTATGACAAATATTTTACCGATAAACAATCGGCCTTATTCCGCAAGCACAGTGAGTACTTCTCATTGTCGGGCGGAAAAATTTCACCTTATGATGAACTGATAAAAAAGTACTGCGGTAAAGTTGGCTGGGATTGGAAGCTGCTTGCAGCGCAGATATACCAGGAATCACAATTCGACCCCAAGGCACAATCATGGTCAGGTGCATACGGACTAATGCAAATGCTACCTTCCACTTCTGCCCAATATAATCTTGACACTAGCAATACCACAGCCGAGAACAGCATTGCAGCAGGAGTAAACTATCTAAGACAAATTGATAATTACTGGGCAAAGTTCATACCAGATAAGAATGACCGTATTCCATTCGACCTTGCGTCGTATGACGTAGGTGTGGGACATATAATAGACGCACGCAGCCTTGCCAACAAATATGGGCTCGACCCGAATAAGTGGGAAAATAATGTCGCTTACTTCCTATTGAATGAATCACAGCCTAAATATTTTAACGACCCGGTAGTAACTTTCGGTTATTGCCGCGGACAGGAAGCGTACCAGTATGTAAGGGAAATATTGAACAGGTATAGTATGTATTCGAACCAGGTAGCTTATGAAAGCACCAAACCATTACAATGAAAATCCATAAACCATCATACAAAACAACTCTAAAAAACACACCAAGCCATGAACACGAACGATCAACCCATCGACATTATTGGCTGGCTCAATGAGCAGGTAAAAACAGTTAACCAAGCCATAGCTGACTTAGAGAAGAATCACAACTATGGTAAAGCTACTTTATGCGAGGGCATGAGGGAAGCCTATATGAAGTGCCTTGAAAAGATACAGGACGCGGCCTGAGTAAGACCATTCCTACTCTATATTAAAGCATTCCACTTAATGCAAATGGTTTTTAATGCCCCAAAACAGCTTATTTCATTGGGCTAATTAATTTTATTAAAAATCTACATCGTTTTAGATTATTTTTATATATTTGTCTAGTTCATTTCGTTTTCACTTAAAAATTAATTACTTTTAAAAATCTAAATTCGTAAACAACAAACCATGAAAAACAAAGTACTTCTCTACATTGCTCTTACTGTACTGAGTGTATTTGGCTACTCAGCCATACAGGCACAGTATTATATGTCAATGGGCCTGGCACCTGGTAACCCTGGTGGCATAAACAAAGACTCGGATGTATATTTTGCAACTGTTGCTCCTCCTTCAGGTTCAACTGTTCTATATACTTATCCTTATGCAAAATCATATAGCTTACAATATAGTGCAACTCAAACCATTCCTTTTACTTTTAATTTTAATGGTTCTCCTGTTACACAATACAAGGTAGCAAGTTCAGGTTATATCACTTTTACTACTGCAAGTACGACTCCTGTTGGACCTCCAAGTGCAGCCTTGCCTTCTGCCAGTTTACCTGATAATTCTATTTGTGGTGCATGGGGTGTAGCTGGCGCTGCTGATGGCGGCCAGATATATACCAAACTTTATGGTACTGCGCCAAACCGCCAACTTTGGATAGTTTTTTGGTTTGCCGGAAATCCTTCTGATACAAATTCTCAAAATGTTTGGGCTATAGCATTAGAAGAAACCACTAATAATATATATATAGTTGACGAATGGGGTGACATTGGTAATGCTGCGGGTGTATATAATGCACCTCACCTCACTGTTGGAGTTCAGGTGAATTCAACCACAGCTTATCAGGTAGCTGCTTCGCCAAATGTTGTTTCTCACTCATGGGGCAACGCAACCAGCGATAATATTTATTATGAATTTTCTCCTTCTGCGGCTACGGCATATACTCCTGCCGTAAAAATGCCGCTTTTTGAAGAATTCAATCAGGCGTCTTGCGACCCTTGTGCAGAAGCAACTCCTAATTTGGATTCAGCCCTATTCAATAACAAAAACACTTGCAGTGCGGTTAGGTACCATGTAAGCTGGCCCGGACAAGATTTCATGAACCAGGTAACCAATACTCCATTTGTTAATGCCAGGGTGAGTTATTATACCGTTAGTGGTGTTCCTGATGCAAAACTTGATGGAAGCATGGATATATATCCAGGTGGAATTCGTTCTATAGAATTACAAGATGAGATCTATATTGGCTCACCTTTTACAATTTCAATTTCTTCAGCTACCTACAATCCTAGTACCGATGTTTATAGTGCAAATGCAACTATAACAGCAGAGCATGTTATGCCTGCAGGCTTAGTAGCACAAGCGGCCCTGACAGTTGATACAATTACGTATGCAAAAAGCCAGACAACTGAGACTATTCCGCAAACTGTATTCCCACAAGTTGCTGAAGACATGATGCCATCTTCAAGCGGTACTTCTCTTGCTGCATTTACTACAGTAGGCGCCACCCAGACCTTAACTTTAAGCTGGACCAAGAACCATCCTTGGGGAGCCAGTCCACAAACCTGGACATACGATTCAAATAAGAATGCCGCCCACTTAACCATATTTATACAAGACAATACCAGTAAATATGTGTATCAATCAGCTAATACATTATTCACAAATGTTGTGACCGGTATTAATGAATTAAGCGACGTAAATTATTTTAACATTTACCCTAACCCGACAAGTAATAATGCAACAATTGCATTTAACCTTGAACAATCGAAGAATGTGAATATTGAAGTATATAATATGCTTGGAGAAAAAGTATATTCTGAACTTCAGGGTACAATGGCTGCCGGTCAACATGAGGTTATAATTAATTCGAAAGCACTGCGTTCGGGTATATATTTTGTGAGATTTATGACCGACGACGGAGCGATTACTAAAAAACTGATCGTTCAGTAAAACAAAAAGTAGTGACTATTTAAAAAGGGAACCCAAATGGGTTCCCTTTTTGCTTTCATTTAATTGAGTCTGCTTTTATTCAATTTGAAGAGTAAACAGAAATGAGATTTCACACAACTTTAAATAGTGTATAATTACTGTTAATAAACAGAAAATTAGTAGCTTTGTCTATTAAATTACATACCAAATAGCACTTACCTACATGAAGAAGAAATTACTTGCCATCCTTGCGTTAAACTGTTGCCTTGTATGGGCTTCTGCTCAACCAGCTCAGCAACAAAGTACAAAGTCACAAGCAGCCAACGTTGTTGTGAGTAAAAACAATACAGTTTCTGTAGTGAAAAATGGCACCCATGGTACAACTGTAAAACCTAAGGCAGCATGGAAAAAAAATCCCTTTGATTATAAGGTTTTTATCCTCAACCAAGGACAATGCGATGCTGCCGTAAAAAATGATGCAGTGCTGTATTCGGTAAAAATGGGCAATACAAATGCTTATTTTACCAACAAGGGAGTACAATTCCAATATTTAGAAACCGCCCCTATAGAAAAGGGTCATGACCCTGATCAGGATGGCCCTCCAAAGCGCACAATGCATTACGGCAATGTTGAATGGGTAAATTGCAATACATTCGCTATGGTTGACCCTATTGATAAGCAAAGCTATTATCAGACTTACGATGCAGGCAATAACAAAACGATAAAGACCGATGTATTCAAAAAAATAGTATACCGTAATTTATACCCCGGTATAGATGCAGAATATACTTTTCCTGAAGATGGAGCTACTGAAAAGAAATATGGTTTTGAATATGCTCTTATTATTCACCCGGGGGCAGATCTATCACAAGTGAAACTTAAGTACACCGGTATGAAGCATGGCAAGATAGATGCCGGTGGAAACGCGGTATGGACAGGCGAATTAGGAGAACTTACTGATCATGCACCTAAAGCCTATTATAAAGGAGAACAAGGGAAGAACATAGCTGTGTCGTATAAATTGAATGGAGACGAAGAAACCTTTTCAGTGGCTAATTATGATAAAACCAAGACCCTGATTATTGACCCTTGGACAACGGATCCGCTCTTTACTACTTTCGATGTAGCTTATGAACTTGATTATGATTATGCCGGCAATGTATACGTGTACGGAGGAGTAGGATATGAATTAGTAAAACTTGACAATACTGGTGCCATTCAATGGATGTTTACGGCAACCACCCTAGCATCAAGCGGAAACTATCTTGGTGGCATGTGTACCGACAGGCATAGTGAAAATACCTACTTATCGGAAGGATGGAATGCAGGTATAGGAGGCGCAAGAGAAGAAAAAGTAAGCACCGGCGGTATTTTATTAGGCACTGACCTGGGAAATTCCCAAATGAATGAAATATGGAGATTAAGATGGGACCCTTGCTCAAAGTCTGTTTTTGGCGTGGGCGATGGAACCGGCTACCCTTACCAGGCATGCCAGATAGATACCAGCATGTCCACAATTACATTAGCTAATATATGTGCACCAACTGTTACCGCGAATGGCTATCACGACTTTGGCGCTATGGCATTCGATCTTGCAGGAGGAAATGTATATACTACCTGTTCAACTTCTCTACTTTACCCAACGGTTTTCGACAATTATCTTGTAAAATGCCCCATACCTGCTCTAACACCAGCTGTTTACCAGGTTCCTATACATTATGCGGTAGCTGAATTTTCTTCATATACTTTTGATGGTAGCCAAACAAACGGATACAGTGGTGCAGCAACCAGCCCTAACTGGCTGTATGTATACCAGGGCGATACCTTAAAGCAAATAAACAAAGCGACCGGCGCCATTAATGCAGTTGCTAAAATATCTTCTACTCCTTATAAATGGGGAGGGATTGATGGCGATTATGCTGATAACGTATACCTGGGAAATTCTACCAATGTTGAGGAATATAGCCCAACATTGGCTTTACTCAATACATACCCTATGACGGGTACAATATATGATGTAAAGATTAATTCCAATACCAACATACTCTATGCTTGTGGCAGTGGCTTCGTTACGGCATCATCGGTACCAGTGGATTCAAATTCATTTGTATCATTTACTACCACACCTCCAACAATATGTACGGCTTGTAATGGAACGGCTACAGCTATTTGTAACGGAGTGCCGCCATTTACATATTTATGGAACGACGGATCAACCAACCAGACTGATACGGGGTTATGCGTGGGTACTACATACACAGTTATTGTAACAGATGCTATTTGTGAAAGATATCCGGATACTGCTACAGTAAGTATTAACGGTTTTCCTGTAACTGTAAAAGATACAAACCCAAGTTGCAAAAAGAGTACCGGCAATATTACTGTGTACCCTGTGGGTACCGCACCATATACTTATTTGTGGAGCAATGGCAATACCAACCAGGAGGATACGGGCTTGATTGCCGGAACTTATACATGTACAGTAACTGAAACAGGAGGTTGTAAATCATCGGTTGTTGTTACGTTAACTAACCCAATACCACCTACTATTTCTATCTCACCTGCAACCGGTGACAGCATCTGTATTAAAGACAGTGCCCAGCTAACAGCCAGTGGCGGAAAAACTTATACGTGGCTGCCGGTTACCGGATTAAATTGTACCAGTTGCCCTAATCCTAAAGCTTCACCTGCTTCTACCACAACTTATACCGTAACAGGTATTGATTCCCTTGGCTGTACCGGCACATCTACAGTAGTAGTAACAGTAGTGCCGCTTCCAACAATTACAGTAAGCCCGGTAAAAGATTCAATTTGCCCTAAAGGGTTTGCCATACTGACTGCTTCGGGTGGTGTAACCTATAAATGGAATCCGGGCGGCTTTACAAGTACAACCGTATCAGTTTCGCCAACTGTTAAGACAACCTATACTGTTGTAGGAACGAATAAAAATGGATGTAAAGATTCAGCAATGGTAACTGTTAGCATTATTCCTACACCTAAAATAACGGTAGTGCCTTCTGCACCTTCTATATGTCAGGGAAGCTCAGTAGCACTTAATGCAAGCGCTCCTGGCGGTGTATCCTACACATGGACACCAGCCACGGGATTAACCTGCACCAATTGTCCGAACCCAACAGCAAACCCTACCACGACGACTACATATACTGTAACCGCTTTCAATGGTGTATGTACAGGCGATACAACTATAGTAGTAACGGTTAACAATTCACCAACAGCAGGCCTAACCGGCAACTCAACTGTATGTATTGGTAAAGACACTACTCTTACTGCTACAGGAGGCGGAACATATTTATGGAGTACCGGAGCTACAACTAGTTCAATAATTGCTAATCCTTCTACAACACAAAGCTATTCAGTAATGGTTACTTCAGTAGATGGGTGTAAGGATTCTGCATTTACTTCGGTAGCAGTAGATGTACCAAACATGAATGTTTGTTGCGATACAAGTATTATACTTGGTACTTCCGTAATATTAACTGCATCAGGCTCAACGGTAGCATACGTCTGGACACCGGAAGGCACCTTAAGCTGCTTCACTTGTCCGAACCCAACAGCAAGTCCTACAGAAGACATTACCTACACCGTGGTTGGTACTGATGCCAATGGTTGTTCAGTTGAAAAAACATTGACCATAGATATATTGTGCACCGATTTTAAAGTACCTAATGTATTCACTCCAAATGGTGACCTGTTCAACCAGCAGTTTGTTATTATTAATGCAATGGATGTTGTACTTGATTCTTATACTATTAATATATACGATCGCTGGGGCAAGGTAATATTCACATCACACAGCTATGCTGCTGCTGATTCCTGGACAGGTAAAACTGAGTCGGGTGCAGAAGCTCCTGATGGTGTATATTACTATATAATAAATGCCACCTGTGGTAAAAATTTATATAAGAAACAAGGCTTCGTTCAGCTTATAAGATAAGCAAAACAAGCTCATTTTGACCCATAAAAGGCTCTGAAGCAATTCAGGGCCTTTTTCTTAGATTAACTATATTTTTTTGATAACCAATGTCATTTGACATGTCTTCAATTTATTTTTAACTTTGGTGCTCAATCTTATTTCATAACCGATATATAGTTTTATTATGAGCTTTATTGCCAGCATACAGGCCCGTCAGATACTCGATTCGAGAGGCAACCCTACCATAGAAGTTGATGTAATAACAGATAGCGGCACACTCGGCCGCGCTGCCGTTCCCTCAGGAGCATCAACAGGTATACATGAAGCAGTAGAATTACGCGATGGCGATAAAGGCGTATACATTGGCAAAGGAGTATTAAAAGCTGTAAACAATGTAATTAGTACTATACAGGAAGAGCTGAAGGGCATGTACATATTTGAACAGCGCCAGATAGACACCAAGATGATTGAGATGGATGGCACAGACAATAAAGCAAACCTTGGTGCTAACGCCATATTGGGTGTATCGCTTGCCGTGGCCAAAGCAGCTGCAGAGGAATCAAGGCTACCATTATATAAATACATAGGCGGAGTAAATTCCAACATTCTGCCTGTGCCTATGATGAACATTTTAAATGGCGGCAGCCACGCCGATAACAATATCGATTTCCAGGAATTTATGGTCATGCCTTTGAATGCGCCAAGCTTTGCTGAAGCATTACGTATGGGCACCGAGGTTTTCCATAACCTGAAAAAATTATTGCACGATAAAAATTATTCTACAAGTGTTGGTGATGAAGGTGGCTTTGCCCCTAACCTGAAATCGAACGATGAAGCGCTTGACTTTATAATGAAGGCTATTGAAAAAGCAGGATACAAACCTGGCAAAGACATAGCACTGGCACTTGATGTAGCTTCTTCTTCTTTCTACCTTGAAAAAGAAAAGAAATACCATTTTGTGAAATCATCAGGCGAGAAAGTCACATCGAAAGACATGATTGCATTGTATCAAAGCCTTGCCAAAAAGTATCCAATTGTTTCTATTGAAGACGGCCTTGCTGAAGACGACTGGGATGGCTGGAAAGACCTTACCGATAAGTTGGGAAGCAAAATACAGTTGGTGGGTGACGATCTATTTGTAACTAATGTATCACGCTTACAAGAAGGTATTCAGAAAGGTGTAGCCAATTCCATTTTAGTTAAAGTAAACCAAATTGGTTCATTGAGTGAAACGATTGATGCTGTTCAGCTTGCTGATCGCAATTCATATACAGCTGTAATTAGCCACCGTTCAGGTGAAACAGAAGACACAACTATTTCCGACCTTGCTGTTGCACTTAACACAGGGCAAATAAAAACGGGTTCCGCGTGCCGTTCTGAGCGTATTGCAAAATACAATCAATTATTACGCATTGAAGAAAGCCTTGGAAGTGCAGCCCATTATGGAGGTGCAACATTTAAATACGCAACACATTAATCATACCCCCAATTATATTTCTATGGATAAGCTCAAAGAAAAGTTCAAAGAAAAAGCCAGAATAGAGGCTGAAAATGTAAAAAAGTTTATTGCCGAACACGGAGAAAAGGTAATAGGTGATTACACCATTGCCCAGGTTTACCAAGGCATGAGAGGCATGACAGGCCTTGTTACAGAAACATCAAAACTTGATCCGGAAGAAGGAATCCGTTTCCGCGGGTACACTATTCCTGAACTGAGGGATAAGCTACCAAAGGCACCGGGCGGCACTGAGCCATTGCCTGAAGGTATCTTCTATCTTATGCTATTAGGCGAACTTCCAAATGCAGAAGACGTAAATGATATTACCAATAACTGGGCACGCAGAAGTATTGTACCTCGCCACGTATTCGACACACTCGATTCATTACCTGCAACCACCCACCCAATGACTGAGTTCAGCATTGGTATAATGGCTATGCAAACCGAATCGCTTTTTGCTGCGGCTTATCATAAAGGCATCAATAAGAAAGACTATTGGGATTATGTATACGAAGATGCGATGAACCTTATAGCCCGTCTGCCACGTGTAGCAGCTTACATCTATCGTCGTAAATATAAGAACAACGAACATATTGAACCGGATCCTAAGCTAGACTGGGCAGCAAACATGGCCCACATGATGGGGCATGATGAATTTGATGTTCAACGTTTAATGCGTTTGTATCTAACCATCCATGCTGACCATGAAGGCGGTAACGTTTCTGCTCACTCCACTCACTTGGTAGGTTCAGCATTGAGCGATCCTTATCTTTCATTTGCAGCTGGTATGAATGGATTGGCAGGCCCATTACATGGACTTGCAAACCAAGAAGTAGTTGCATGGATAATGGAACTGCGTAAAGAACTTGGCGGTGGCTTACCTACCAAAGAACAAATTGCAGATTATATAAAGAAAACTTTAGCTGAAGGAAGAGTTGTTCCGGGATACGGACATGCTGTATTGCGTAAGACCGACCCAAGGTTTACTGCTCAACAAGACTTTTATAAGAGATACATTAAGCATGATGACTTGTGCGAAATTGTACAAATGATATATGAAGTTGCTCCGCCAATATTGCAAAGCACCGGCAAGATCAAAAACCCTTGGCCAAATGTTGATGCACATTCCGGTGTATTGCTAATTCACTTCGGTATTGTAGAATACGATTTCTATACCGTATTGTTTGGCGTATCAAGGGCATTGGGTGTATTGGCATCATTGGTGTGGGACAGGGTACTTGGCTTACCAATAGAACGTCCGGGTTCAAATACTACCGAAGGGCTTAAAAAGAAGTTCGCTAAATAAAACTGAACATGCAAACCATTCTCATATACGTACTCTTTGCTGTTGCGGTAGCTTATATGGGCCGCAGGGTATACCGTGCATTGCGTAAGAAAGAGGGCGGTACATGTGAGCATTGTGCAAGTTCAGGGCTCAGTGAAATAAAAAAAGCAACCCCGGGAAAATAGATCCGGCTTACATGCAGGAAAGTTCTGAATGAGAGCACGCATTTACATACTCTTACTTTTCCTGTGTGCAACTGTAAATGCATATTCCCAATCTAAGGAAATAGATTCCCTCAAAATTGTATTAAAAAATGCAAAATACGACAGCACCCGGCTGCGCGTAGAAATATCTATTTGCAAACTTTATAAAGGCATTGGCGATTACCTTCAGGGACTTGACTACGGCATACGTGCAGTCAGGTCGGCAAAAGCTATGCAGACTTCACCCGATACAGGTATTGCTATGATGGGCAAAAGAGGTGAAGCAAGATCCTACATTAATATTGGTGCTATTTACGATGATCAGGGGAATTATCCGCAAGCGCTGGCATACGACAATAAAGCGCTTAAACTGAAACAGGCACTTAATGATAAAAAAGGTATTGCTGATGCCTATAATAACATTGGTATTGTTTACGAAGAACAAAGTAATTATCCTATTGCACTGGAATACTTCTTTAAGGGCCGCACCCTATATATGGAATTAGGCCTCAAATCGGGATTGGCGCTGGCCTATACTAACATAGGCATTATCTATATGGACCAGGATAATAATGATTCTGCACTGGCCTATTTTTCGAAAAATCTGGAGTTAGAAATAGAACTGAAGTATAAACCCGGCATAGAGGGATGTTATAACAACTTTGGTATAATTTATCAGGCAAAAAAACTGTATATAACTGCCCTTGACTACTTTCTAAAAAGCCTTGATCTTCGCAAAGAAGAGAATAATGAGGATAAGATTGCATGGTCTTATAACCACATTGGCTCCATCTATAGTGACATAGCTATGGGTCCGGACAGTACCAGAAAAAGATTTGCTGCAAAATACTGGCCCAATGTTGCCATAAATAATGTGCAGGCAGAACTGTTAGACAGTGCACTTATTCTTTATCAGGAAGCCTATAAAATTACTGTTGCAGTTGGTGATCAGGATGCAATAAGGTATTCACTGCAAAACATTGGCACTGCATATCTTATAAAAGGAGATTATAAAGAAGCACTTACATACTTGTATAAAGCAGGCGCTGTTGCTAAAGAACTAAATAGCAGGAAAAACTATTACCTGATTCTTGAAGATATCTCAAAGTGCTTTGAACATTTAGGGCGCACCGATAGCGCACTCGTTTATTACAAGAACGCTATGGCTATGAAGGATAGCGTATTTAATGAGGAGCAGCAAAAGGCAATGGGAAGGGAAGAGGTGAAATATGAATATGAAAAACAAAAGGTACTTGATGAAGCCGAGAACAAAAAAGCACACGCCGTAGAAGAGGAGCATCGTAAGCGTCAACAACTTGTTATTTATGCTGCAGCCATAGGAATATTGCTGTTAGCAGGCTTTCTTTTCTTCGTGGCGCAAAGGTTGCGTATAACACGTAAGCAAAAATCAATTATAGAGTTACAGAAGGAAAAACTGGGCGATACTTTGTCAAAACTCGGAGTTGCCAATAAATTGCTGGAAGAAAAGCATAAAGACGTTACCGATAGTATACAATATGCGAGCAGGATACAAACTGCATTGCTTACCAGCGACAAATACCTGTCGCACCATTTGAGCGAATACTTTATCCTGTTTAAGCCAAAGGATATAGTTAGTGGTGATTTTTACTGGGCTCTGCACCACGATAACAAATTCTACCTGGCATGCTGCGATTGTACCGGACATGGTGTTCCGGGAGCATTTATGTCTTTGTTAAATATTACTTTTTTACACCAATCGGTAATTGAAAAGAAAATTGCTCATCCCGATAAAATATTTGCTGATGTACGTGCCAATGTAATTGCGGCATTAAACCCTGATGGTAATGACGACACTAAAGATGGCATGGATGCTACATTGTGCGTCTTCGATTTTGAGAAACACATGCTTATGGCATCATGTGCCAATAACCCTTTGTTTATTATACGCAAAGGTGAGTTGATAGAATTTAAACCTGATAAGATGCCTATCGGGTTGGGCGGATACGACAATAATCCATTCACCTTGCACGAGACAAACCTGCATAGTGGCGATTGTATCTACATGATAAGCGATGGCTATTCTGACCAGTTTGGTGGGCCAAATGGCAAAAAATTCAAGCAGAGCCAGTTAAGGGAATTGCTGGTAAAGATCAGTGATAAGCCTATGGCAGAGCAGAAAAGCATTTTAGATAAAACCTTCTACGACTGGAAAGGCGACCTGGGACAGATAGATGATATCTGTATTATAGGTGTGCGGATTTAATTAATTACGAATTAGGAATTAAAAATTAAGAATTATGGAGACGAAGGATAGTAATGGAACACTACTCGCAGAAGGGGATTCAGTTACCTTAACCAAGGACCTTAAGTTAAAAGGGTCATCACAGGTTATAAAAAGAGGAACAGTAGTAAAGAAAATACGCTTGACCGATAGCACAGAAGAAATTGATTGCCGAATTGGCGGAACTGATATTGTGCTAAGGACAGAGTTCTTGAAGAAGGTTTAATAATTAAATCTAATTTATTAGTACACATATGCCAACCAATCCCCTCCTGCGGAGGGGTGTAGGGGTGGGTATCATTTTGTACTATCTTCTATCCAGTACTGTATTATATTCAATACTTGAGGCAAGCTCTTCTTTACTTCCAAATCATTGAAGCGTAGGAATTTTACCCCCAAACCTTCTAACTGCTTCTGCCTTTCTACGTCTTTATTGTAAACATCTTCATTATTATGGCTGCTGCCATCAATCTCAATCACAAGACTTAATTGCTTGCAATAAAAGTCAACAATATATTTATCAATAGGCTTCTGTCTGTCGAAATCATAACCCATCATTTGCTTATTCCGTAATTTCTTCCACAAAAGAACTTCTGACAAGGTCATGTTCTTGCGCAGGTCTTTTGCAATTTCCTTAAATTTAGGATTATATGGAAGTTTCTTGTAAGCCATGTTGGTTTTATACCCACCCCTTAGTCCCCTCCGTGGGAGGGGATTTTTACTTCGACTTCTTAAACGCCATTTCCAAATCCTCGATAATATCATCGATGTGTTCTAAGCCGACAGATATACGGATAAGGCCGGGAAGTACTCCTGTTTCTACACGTTGCTCTTCGGTGAGCTTAGCATGGGTAGTAGATGAGGGATGAGTTACAATAGTACGTGTATCGCCAAGGTTGGCAGTGAGCGATGCCATCTCTAATGAGTCGAGGAATTTTCTGCCACGCTTTATGCCGCCCTTAATTAAGAAGGCAATCATGCCACCACCGGCACTCATTTGCTTTTTAGCAATCTTATATTGAGGATGCGATTTTAAAAATGGGTACTTCACCCACTCCACATCTTTATGCTTTTCTAAATAGTTTGCAATTTTCAACGCATTATCGGAATGGCGCTCCATACGGACAGGCAACGTTTCCATGCTCTTAGATAATACCCATGCATTGAATGGAGACATAGCAGGGCCCGAACTGCGGGCAAATGCCTTTATCTCGCTAATTAATTTCTTAGGACCCACTACTATACCACCCAATACACGGCCTTGCCCGTCGATGTATTTTGTTGCTGAGTGAATTACAAGGTCAGTGCCGAAGTCGATAGGTTGCTGCAACACAGGGGTGGCAAAGCAATTATCTACAATTAAAATGGTCTTATGCTTTTTAGAGAACTTGCCCAGCCAGTCCAGATCAATAAGGTCAATACCCGGATTGGATGGGGTTTCTACAAAAATTATTTTAGTATTTGGCTTAACGGCTTTATCCCATTCCTTGGTTTTATTAATATCTACATAGGTATGAGTAATGCCAAATTTTGACAATTGCTTTTCCAGGACTGTATGTGTCGCTCCAAAAACTGAACTGCAACATAATACATGATCACCGCTTTTAAGTAAGGCAAGGAATGTAGTAAATACCGCAGCCATACCACTAGCCATAGCATGTCCGGCCTCGGCATGTTCAAGGGCGCAAATCTTATCAATCAGCTCGGTGGTATTCGGATTGGTAAAACGGCTGTAAATGTTTCCATCTACCTCATCGGCAAACATGGCGCGCATTTGCTCCGCATCTTCAAATACAAAACTTGAAGTAAGATACAAAGGCACCGAATGCTCACGGTGTTCCGTGCGTGCAATTTGCGTGCGTATAGCTATAGTATCCTTATGTTTCTTCTTTGCCACAGCTTAGTTAATCTGGTATGAATAGGTGATTTTTGCAGTCTTCTCTATCATCTTTGCAACGGTGCAATACTTGTCAAGGCTCAGTTGAATAGCACGTTCCAGCTTGTCTTTATCCACTTTACCTTTTATAATAAATTTCAAATTGATGTGCTTTATCACCTTAGGTTCCTGGTCTTCGGCACGTTCATATTCCATCTCCACATCAAAACTATCTATGTGCTGTTTTTGCTTTTTCAGAATAAGAAGAACATCTATACTACTACAACCACCGAGTGATGCAACCAGAGCTTCCACCGGCCTTAGGCCCTTGTTCTGTCCACCAATGTCAGGTGTAGCATCAAGGTGCATAACTGCATTGCTTGCATTACGCGCTTCGAAGTGATACGCATCGTTTACCCTGTGTAATGTTACTTTGGCCATTTTCTTTGTTTTATTTGTTATGAGATTGCCGCGCTACGCTCGCAATGACGATTAGACATGTTCGTCATTACGAGTCCACTAAAGGTGGGCGAAGTAATCTCAGTATTTCAATTTTTCAAATGTACGGCTTTTTGTTCTGCAGAAACTTGAGTAGCATCGGCATTAAGAGCAAATGGCAGAGAAGCAATGAACACCTTTTCCTTCACCAATAAAGGCTTTAACTCTATCAGCTTCGCAAGGGTTATTTTGCCTTTGCTGTAGTTCTCGCCCTTGGTATGTTCTACATTCTTCAATGGAATTTCGCTCAATACTTTTTCAGAATGGGCACGTATATACACTTCT
>DATHOD010000154.1:0-18723 GCA_035485295.1 Bacteroidia bacterium | reverse complement strand
ACCTTGTAAGTTGCAAAATTAAGGCAGTAGGTATGCAAGATGTAATTGCATCGAACGCACAAGATATGACCATTGACTGGGCTATGCACACACCGTCACAAGAGGCAAATATTCAAAACCAGCGCAGGGCATCTACAGTTTACTACAAATTCACAAGCGATGATATAGATTATTTATCGGTTGCCAAAGACGAAAAGAAATCACTCCCTACAACTGTTAACTGGGTTTCGTTCAAACAGCAGTTTTTCTCCGCCATGATAATTGCAGATACACGTTTTGCAAGCCCTGAAGTTAGCTCTACCTTGGAGAAAGACTCAGCGCATGTAAAGACATATACTGCTTCACTTTCTATCCCTTATAACCACCAGGCAAGTGAAACTTTTGGGTTGAAATTTTACTTCGGACCCAACAGCTACAAACTGCTTAAACAATATTCTGCTGACAATGACCTTATGCTGGAACGCCAGATCAACCTTGGATGGGGCATATTCGGATATGTGAACCGCTGGATAGTTATTCCTGTATTTAATTTCCTTAGCCAGTTCGATATGAACTACGGGCTTGTAATATTGATTTTGACCATTATCATTAAAGCTTTGCTTTTCCCAATTGCATTTCGCACCTACGTTTCATCGGCTAAAATGCGTGTACTGAAACCTGAGATAGACGAGATAAACAAGAAATTCCCGAAGACCGAAGATGCTATGAAAAAGCAACAATCGGTTATGGCGCTGTATAAAAAAGCGGGTGTAAACCCAATGGCAGGTTGCCTACCATTGTTATTGCAATTACCTATTTTATATGCCTTGTTCAGTTTCTTCCCTGCCTCTATTGAGTTACGTCAACAGCACTTTTTATGGGCAACTGACCTTTCTACTTACGATTCAGTAATTACTTTCAAGAACTTCTCTATTCCGTTCTTAGGTAATCACTTAAGTATTTTTGCGCTACTCATGACCTTGTCCCAATACTTATATCTAACCGCTAATCAGCAGTTGATGGGTAACCCAGGTGCTGACCAAATGGGCAAGACCATGAAATGGATGATGTATATTATGCCTGTAATGTTCCTGGGTGTACTTAATAATTATTCAGCGGGACTTAGCTATTACTATTTCCTTGCCAACCTTATCACCTTCGGTCAAACATTCCTTGCACGCAGGTTTATTAATGAGACTGAACTACACAGAAAGATTCAAGAGAATAAGGCTAAGCCAATCAAGCAATCGAAGTTCCAGCAACGCCTTGAACAAATGGCTAAGGAGCAACAAGCACGTAAAAGAGGCAAATAGACAATATTGAATATCCAATATCGAATTCTGAATTTCGAAGTGAAGTCATTTCATTAAACTTGGACATACGGTGTTCGATATTCGTTATTCTACGTCTCTTTCGAGTTGCTTTCGTTTAAAGTACCTGCCAATAAATAATATAACGGCAATAAGTACAATAATCAATACTACCTTCTCTATTACTCCACTTTCTTTTAGCATTATGTTCCAGTAAGGGCCAATCAGTCTGCCTAGTACTACAAGTCCAGCATTCCAGATAATGGCTGATACAATAACCGTTCCTATAAATGCTTTATGACCGACATTAAGCATACCGGCCGCCACCGATACATAACCACGAACAAAAGGCGTCATGCGCCCCATAAATATGCTGCGCTGCCCATTTCTAAGTACGCGCTTTTTTAGTATTTCAATTTTATCGCCGGTGAGCGGCAACCATTTGGGTGAGTGATCTATAAGCCATTTGCTAAAGAAATAAAACACAAAGAACAACAGAATAGTACCAATAAAATCTGCTGAAACGGCTACCAGTATTACTTCATAAATATTAAGTGAACCCTTGTAAGAAAGGTAACCGCAAAAAATAAGGACAAACTCATTGGTGATAGGATTAGGTATACCTATCTCCTGTAAGAATACGCATATGAATATAGCATAGTAACCATATTGCGCAAAATAATCAGCTAACTGCGATATTTTATCCATTCAGTATTTTCAGGTAGGAATAAGAATTTTCTAAAAATAAAAAAATACCATTACCTGAGTATTAAGCATTAACCTGATGCGAATAATAAACGGAGTTAGCAGATGTGAAAAAAAAATCTATCTTAGCTAAATCTGTTTAACCTTGTTTAAAATGAAGAAGATATTTACCCTGGCATCTTGTTTATTATCCCTAAGCCTATTCTCGCAAATACTCAATCTTCCGGCAAGGCCGGCTACAGATATTTCGGGTAGCCAGTTTGCCCGCACTATCTGGTCAACCAGTATGAGTCTTACCGATCGTGAAGATTCTATGTATAAGCAAATAATAAAAGGCAATGTTCCCAATTTTTATCGTAACCTTATTGCGGTTACATCAACTGCAACTGTAGACTCCAAGTTGCAAAGCGTAACCTATTATGTTATACCCGATATGCTTGCTATTGGATGTGACAGTGACTATTTTCTCTGCCCTATGAGCCCTATGCTTGCCACTAAAATTGGCAGCCTTACAGGTACTACCCTACCTACCCGGAAAATGGTTGGTGATATTTGGACCGCTGCAAGTATGAGACTTAGCCCTCACCCACTTCCACCTATTAGCCCTGCTATGAGCGAGGTGCCATACTTTGCACATCACGATACTATTGTAGACAGTGCAAGAGATAGCTACTTTCCGGGTAAGCCTTTAGGAGATCTAACTACAGGAGATAAAAAGGATGTTGTAATATCGAACTTGATTTATTCTACAGCTAATCGCGTGGTTATTTTTGGCTGGTATTATACTACAGGCACATATATACAACCTATGACCAATGTGCATGCTGACACATATATGGATTATAGCCATGGCATACGATTGGTGCAGAACAATTGCCTGCTGAATGGCACTACTCCAACTACTATACAATGCATACTTGAATCTAACAACCTCGATACAATATTAAGTGATGAAGGACAAATAGCCCAACCTTGGTACCCATATTATATTTCCTTAAATACCCCAACATCTTTTGCAGTATTAAGAAATAGCCCGACCTCTTTAAAACTAATTGTAAAAAATGATCCTGCAGTAACACATTACGACATTTTCACAAGCCCGGATGGAGCCAATTACACTGAACATTTACGAGTTCCTAAAAGCAATTTGGTTGTATCGGGCCTGCCGACCGACCAATTGTGTTTTGTAAAAATAATGGCTTACGATTCACTTAACGGAACAACCTCAGCTATGTCGGAAGTATTGGCAGCAGTGCCATCTTCACGTAACGACAGCACGCTTATGGTAAGTGGCTTTGAGCGCATTATTACAGGCAACACATTTAACTTCACTATACAACATGGCAATGCTTTGTTTGCGAACAACAGGTATACCGAAAGCTGCACACATAAGGCTATTACAGACAAATTACTTTCACTAAATAAATACAGAATGGTAGATTGGATAGTTGGTGAACAAGGCACAGCAGACAGTACCTTCACCCCAGCCGAACAAAACTATATTACAGCATACCTTCAACAAGGCGGTTATCTTTTCGCATCGGGTTCTGAAATTGGTTATGACCTATTCTTATACGGAAGTGCAGCAGACAAAAGTTTTTATGCGAATTATTTAAAAGCACGATTCATTTCTGATGCACCTGATAATTCTGCAAGCACCTTTTATTCAAGCCTTGTAAAACCTATAGCTACTTCCATTTTCGGAATAAATGACACCTTGAATTTTGACAATGGCACACATGGCACTTACGATGTAAAATACCCAGATGCTATTGCTCCGCTTAATGGTTCACAAGCTGATTTACATTATAATACTCCATCAGATACTGAATATGCCTGCGTACACTTTGCCGGTATTTTTAATGGTGGCACAAAGCTCGGTAAGTTGGTTTATATGGGCTATCCTTTTGAAACTATTTATCCATCTGCGAACAGAGATACTGCAATGAAGGATATTTTAATTTTCTTCTTTGGAACTAACTCGATAACTACTGGCATAACTGAATTTGCAAATCAAACAGAGGTGCGTGTTTATCCAAATCCTAATAACGGTAGATTTACTATTCAGTCGTCAGTGGACAGTCGTCAGTGGTCAGTTGAAGTTTATAATTTACTTGGACAAAGTGTGGCCTCCCTACATCCCTCCGATAGAGGGACTTTAAATTCCCTCCCTTCGGGAGGGCAAGGGTGGGCTCTTGATATTAGTTCTCAGCCTGCAGGTATTTACATTTATTTAGTGCGTAACGAGAATGGAGAACTTATTGCAAACGGAAAGATTGTAAAGCAATAAACCCTATTCTATGATTATTGTCGGACCTGAATAACTTGTACTGAAATAGTTCGGAATCCCCTTTACGTTAACATTCTGAATAATCATTTTATCGCCTCTACTTAGCTTTTTTATTTCGCTGCGCATTTCGGGTGTAAGCAATATATTAGGTGATGAGAATACAACCTGCTTTCCTTTTTCCACAAACTGAATTTCAAATGAGGCTTCAATAGGTGGCCCAAAGCTAATTCTATCAATTGAATCAAGCTGTTCTGTAGAAGCCACTATTTTACCTCCGTAATACCTGTTAAAGAATACACCATACCTATAGCTTACGCCACAACTTGAAGATAAATTGCCATATAAGTACAGCATAAAATTTGCCTCACAATTTCGAATGTCAACCTGCAGTCTTGTAAGAGTTACTATATCAGCAGTTAGCGGTGCATGTGCGAAATAATACTCTTCCCAGCTTATTTCCTTATCATGTGCATTATCAATATCTACTGTCAATAATCCCATGCTCAACTGCATTGTATCTTTTAGCGCTAAATAATTATGCCCATTCTCATCTTTCCCATTTAACAGATTAACCATACTATTGCGATACAAGGCAATAGATAATTTCAACTGTTTTGCCCACTCTGAACCGCTTATTAAAATGCTATTTGCTTTCGTAACAGCATCTTTATTTTTAACATGCTCCAATGAATCATCCGTAAACTTATTCATTCCGTCAACTTCCTGTACCAAGCTAATTTTCAAGTTTTGTATTTGCCCAACCAATGAATCTGAATAACGGACAGCTTGCATGGCTTTATCATAATATGGCTTTGTTTTCATACGGTCCATTTCCATCGCCCTTCTCAATTGATCATATATATGTTGGTTATTTTCTTGAATATTTCTTTTAGCATCAACAAGTGATTGATTTACCGCAACAAGAGAATCAATAGTCTGCTTATCTGTATGGTAACACCCGCTAATACAACTGGCTAATGCAATTACAAAAAGATATTTTTTCATTTTAGCTTTTTGAAGTGGTAATTTATATTCTATTCTGCAAGATACAAAATTATAAAGGGGGGCTTGCCGGCAGGATATTGCTTTTTTTTGGCTAAAGCCCCTAAATTCAGGGCAGCTATACCCGACCTAAAGGCCGGGGCAATTGAAAGCTTTGCAAATTGCCACGAGATTTATCTCGTGGATATAGTAAAAACACCGAATACGGCTTTAGTCCAAACTCAACAAAAAAACCTGTCCCGAGTACTCGGGACAGGCCTATAATTCTAAATTCTTATCTCTTAACTACTGTATAATAAGTTTACCGCTATTAATAGCTTGTCCTTCTTCAGTGATTACCTTATAGAGGTAAATTCCCTTAGCTGCACCAGTCATGTTTATTTGGGTTGTTGTAGGCTCCAAAGTAGATTGATTTACAATCTGCCCGAACATATTGTATACTTCTATTCTAGTCCTATCTGAAACCCCAGTCAGACTTACATTAAATAATCCGTTACTAGGATTAGGGTATACTTTTACATCTGTTGCAAAGTATGGATCACTTACTCCGGTAGCAGTATAAAATCCTATGCTTATTATACCATGCAGTTCAAGGTTGTTTGGCGCTGCACCCGACTGTCCGTGCGGAGGATCGTAATAAGCCACACCAGTAATAATAACCGGAGGCAAAGAAACGCTTGTATTTATTACATACCCCAAATTTGCATGAACCCATGCCCTGCAAGTACTGAAATCAGCCACCTTAGGAGATACAGCAACTGAAGAACAACCCGGATCAGGTACTTCGCCAATCATTGTATTTGTACCATCGGTAAGCACAAGGTGGCAGTCGCTGTCCGATTCCGGCCTGAACTCGGTTATATTGCAAATTATCGTATATACTGAATCCTCCTGGGGCTGTATACGGGCTTGATATGTAGTAGGTGTAACAGTAGGCAAGTTTACCAGGTGAGTTACACTTGAATTGTGCGGGTGAGCAAAATCTATACTGCTTGCTGCAGCATCGGTAAACACTTTCTCAGCCCATCTTTCGGCACCTCCGCAACTAGCTGATAAAGGCTCATCATCATCCAGATCTTTGGTTTCAAGCATGTGAAATGCCGGCTTAGGGTCTTGTTTGTCGGCATGCGCATAATAAGTTGCGGTGCCAATTCCTGCCATAAGTGCAACTAATAAACCTAGTCTTTTGGCAAGGGGTAACTTTTTTTTCATCAACAGGGATAGATTAAAATTAAGTTAAGTCTTTATGTATTAAATACGAAAGTAGGCGAAACAGATTGCATCTACAACTATTTAGATGAGTTTTTTTCAACACTTGTTCATTTCTTACTGTGCCTCATAACAAATGGGTAATATTTAATTTACATTTGGTTTTATACCTGAATCCATTTAGGAGAAAAACTATTATTTACCGGATGATTATTCATCTTGAAAAATGGGGGCTCTATCTATACCCTTAAAGTCATTCAATTTTCGTATTACATTTTTTTTACTTTTGCCATGAGTAAAAAAATTGCCCCTGCTCTGAAAAGCAGGTAAGCACTAAACCAAACCAACCGTGAGAATAGCAGTACCTAAAGAAAACAAGCTCAAAGAAAACAGGGTTGCCCTATCACCCGATGTGGTGAAAGACCTGGTAAAGAAGGGCTTTACCTGCGCTATTGAAAAAGGCGCCGGCGAAAAATCTTACTTTAAAGACGAACTTTACACCGCAGCAGGAGCAACAATAGTTAATGACCGTAAGGAAGTTTTTGCTTCAGCCGACGTAGTTATGTCGGTTAATGCACCTTCAACCGATGAAATTGGCATGATGAAGAAGGATGCCATTTTGCTTTCCTTTATGTACGCAGCTACCCACCCCGACCTGGTGAATGCTTGTGTAAAGGCAGGTATTTCGGCATTCTCAGTAGATGCGATACCTCGTATTTCAAGGGCACAAAAAATGGATGCTCTTAGCTCGCAAGCTAACCTGGCCGGTTACAAATCAGTAATTATGGCTGCCGACGCATTGGGTAAAATATTCCCATTAATGATGACCGCAGCAGGAACTATAAAGCCAAGTAAAATAGTTATTATGGGTGCCGGTGTAGCGGGCTTACAGGCTATTGCTACCGCAAAGCGTTTAGGCGCTATTGTAGAAGTATCGGACATCAGGCCTGAAACAAAAGAACAAGTACAATCATTAGGTGGTAAATTTATAGAAGTGAAAGGCGACGCCTCTATCAAGATAGAAGGCGGCTACGTAAAAGGTGTATCGGAAGAGTTTTTAAAAATGCAGCAAGAACTTATAGCTAAGCATGCTGCAGAAGCCGATATAATTATCACTACCGCTTTAATACCGGGCAAAAAAGCTCCGCTGCTTATTAACGAAGCTATGGTAGCCAGCATGCGCAACGGATCTGTTATTGTAGATATGGCAGTTGAACAGGGCGGTAACGTAGCAGGTAGCAAAATGAATGAAACCGTTGTAACATCGAATGGTGTAAAAATTATTGGCGAATCGAACCTGCCAAGCTTATTGCCACTTAACGCAAGTGAACTATACGCAAAAAACATTTCAACTTTTCTTTACCACTTAGCTACCAAAGATGGCTTTAAATGGGAAATGGAAGAAGAAATTACCAAGGGCTCACTTATCACACATAAGGGAGCAGCAGTTCATCCTTCAGTAGTAAAACAACCTGTAACCGCATAAATAATATGGACGCAATTTTCAGTTTTATCAGCCTGCACATGCAAATGATGTACATGGTAATCCTTATGGTATTTGTAGGGATAGAAGTAATCGGGCACGTGCCATCAGTTCTTCATACCCCGCTTATGTCGGGCGCCAATGCCATACACGGTGTGGTTATTGTGGGTGCAATACTTGTATTGTTGAAAGCAGACCCAAGCAATACCATTAACCTTATACTAGGCTTTTTAGCAGTTATACTTGGTACACTCAACGTTGTAGGTGGCTTTGTTGTAACCGACCGTATGCTTGAAATGTTTAAGAAAAAACCTAAAAAGTAGAAAGCTCATAAAGTGGAAGTTCATAAAGTAAAACGACTTTATAAACTTGATGAACTTTATAAACTTTAAAAACTAAAAACACATATGAATATTACTTTTATCCTTGACATTATTTACCTTTTAGCTTCCGTAACATTTATCCTCGGCCTTAAGATGCTGGGCAACCCTGAGAGCGCAAGAAAAGGAAACCTTATTGCTGCAGCCGGAATGACATTGGCTATTCTGGGTACTATATTCCTTCGCAAAGAACCTATAGCGCCTATCATTTACGGATTACTATTTGGCGCTATTGCTATTGGTACCATTATTGGCTGGATGGTTGCAAAGAAGGTAAAAATGACCGCTATGCCACAGCTTGTATCGTTATTCAACGGTATGGGTGGTGCCTGTGCTGCGTTAATATCTCTTATTGAGTTTCCTGAACACTTAGGCAGCTTAAAAGCATTAGCTACAGTAATGGCAGGACTTATTATCGGTAGCATTTCCTTCTCTGGTAGCATGATTGCCTTTATGAAATTGAATGGCAACCTTAACAAAGACATTCGCTTGCCTTTCTACAATGCAATCAACAATATTATTTTGCTTGTTACTGTGGGAGTGGTAGGATATATACTTTACACAGGTGGCTTTAGCGCTGTTACTATGTCTCAATATCCGCACTTTTACATGCTTGCATTAGGTGCATTGGGCCTTGCTTTATTTTACGGAATTATGTTCGTATTGCCAATTGGTGGTGCAGATATGCCGGTAGTAATATCACTCTTAAACTCTTTCACAGGACTTGCGGCAGCAGCGGGAGGTTTCCTTTACCACAACATGGTTATGTTAACCGGCGGTATTTTGGTAGGCTCGGCTGGTACATTGCTTACTGTCGCAATGTGTGAAGGTATGAACCGTTCTTTGTTCAGTGTAATATTCGGAGCGTTCGGTTCGGGTGGTGCTGCAGTTGCAGCAACAGGTGGAAAGACCGGTGGCTCGATAAAAGACATTTCAGTTACTGATACTGCTGTATTAATGAACTATAGCAAAAAGGTAGTTATCGTTCCGGGTTACGGATTAGCTGTTGCACAGGCACAGCACGTAATGCACGAACTTGAAATGTTGTTGGAAGAACGCGGTGTGGATGTAAAATATGCTATTCACCCTGTAGCAGGACGTATGCCTGGCCACATGAATGTATTGCTGGCTGAAAGTAATGTTGATTACAGTAAGCTGGTCGAAATGGAAGACATTAACCCGGAGTTTGATACAACTGATGTAGTATTTATAGTGGGCGCTAACGACGTGGTAAACCCTGCCGCTAAAAACAACCCTGCCAGCCCTATTTACGGCATGCCTATTTTAGAAGTTGACAGAGCCAAGAGCATTATAGTAAACAAACGTAGTATGAATGCAGGTTATGCGGGTATCGACAACGAACTATTCTACGAACCTAAGACCAGCATGTTATTCGGCGATGCCAAGAAGGTTGTAACCGAATTGGTTGCTGAACTGAAATCTATGTAAAAAGCTGTTTTATTTAATAATTAGTTTCCCTTTGGCTATTGAATTGCCAAGCCCATCCATAATCCTATACAGATACATACCTGCAGGGTGCATACTTAAATCAATTTGGTTGTCACCCTGAGCCTGTCGAAGGGTTGCATCATACACTTTCTCTCCAAGTAAATTATAAACCACTATTTGTCCACTGGTATTCAAGGCAATTTGGAAAGTAAACACACCATTAGATGGATTAGGAAAAATCGTTAAACTATTTATTGATGAAAGTTTATCAGTACCAGTAATTACCGCAAAATCTGACCATTGGAAAACACTTTCATTTTCCATTATTCCTTGGCCACCTGCATAAAGCACTGAATCATAAGCGTACAGCGTACTGACTATTAAAGGCAAAGAACCTACTGAACCTATATTGGACCAAGTTGACCCATTCCATTTTACTATATTAAGTGCGGATATTCCACCAGCACTATCAAACCAACCACCTACACACAAATTACCATTATAAATAGCCAAAGAATAAACACCTCCCCCACATGTACTGCATGCTGTCATGCCTGAGCTTAAGTTTGACCAGCTTATACCATTCCATTGGGCGATATAGTTATCAGGATTACCGCCAGCATTAGTAAATGCTCCCCCTACTATAAGGTTGCCGTTATATCCTACCATTGACATAACCGGGTACGAAAAACCCAAACTGGTACCAGTTACTCCGGCTCCCAAAGCTGACCAATTCGCTCCATCCCATTGAGCAACATTATTAGCAGGATTACCACCGGCCGTAGTGAATGAACCGCCAACTATTAGATTACCATTGTATTCCAGCATTGAAGCTATATGATCTACTCCACTCCCTACACCAACTCCTACATTCAACCAACTAATCCCATTCCACATCGCAATATGGTTCATTGGTAATTTATTCAAACTATCAAAAGTGCCTGCAGCGTATAGATTGCCATTATAAACAAGCAACACAGAAACCGAATTATTCGTATTGGCTATTATCGACCATGAACTACCATTCCATTCTGAAATCTGCTCACCATTATAATAATTTGCATTATATAAGTTTCCATTATAGGTCGCAAGTAATGGGGAATGAATCCCATTACTAACAGTATCCCATTTATTACCATCCCATTGTCCTAACCCTGGAACACTTACACTACAAGAATTACTAAATCCTCCACTTGCGTAAATTCTACCATTATATCCATTTAAAATATCCACCTTTGGATAATTACCGCAAATAACAAAACTTTTATATAAACCGCAGCCAACAAGACTCCAGCTTTGGGCGCCACAAAACTGTGTTATTAGCATTAATAAACCTGTTCGTAAAATGCTTTTCATCTTTTATCAGATTAGTGGTATGAGGTAAATATAGTTATTCTACTCAAAAAAACAAAGAATTGGCAATGGAAACTTTAGTTCTTACTTTTGACTTTCCCATCTCCACCTTTATAAACATTCGTATTTTTGCAATCCTGTAAAATTGTAAGGGATTATGCAAGTATTAAAATTCGGAGGAACATCGGTAGGCTCGGCAGAGCGCATGAAATCGGTAGCGAGTTTAATTAACTACCCGGGTAAAAAAATCGTTGTGCTATCGGCCATGTCGGGTACAACTGACCATTTGGTAAAAATTACACAAGCATTATATAAGCAAGATAGCAAAGGCGCATTGAAGCTAATTGGTGAACTGGAACCCCGTTACAGGAAGACAATTGATGAACTATATTCAAGTGCAGATTTTAAGAAGAAGGGTAATGAACTGATAACAGAGCACTTCAACTTTCTTACTTCCTTTACGCAAGATATGTTCACTCCAAATGAAGAAAGAACCATATTGGCCGAAGGAGAGTTAATGTCTACTGCCTTGTTCCAATACTATCTTGAGGAACAAAAGATTCCATCAGTGCTTTTATCAGCCCTAAACTTTATGCGCATTGATAAGGAAGGTGAGCCAGACCTTGATTATATAGAAGAACACCTTACAAAAGAACTGGCAAAACATCCGCATACAGAATTCTTCATTACACAAGGTTACATATGCCGTAACCCATTCGGACAGGTAGATAATTTGAAACGCGGTGGAAGCGATTATACCGCATCATTGGTTGGAGCGGCTATACGTGCCAGTGAAATACAAATATGGACAGATATTGATGGTATGCATAATAACGACCCACGTTATGTGCAAGGGACCTACCCTATTGCCGAACTTTCATTTGATGAAGCTGCTGAGTTAGCTTATTTCGGAGCAAAAATATTGCACCCGTTTTGTATTCTGCCCGCTAAAAAAAGAAAAGTACCTGTACGCTTGCTTAATACCATGCAGCCTGAAGCCAAGGGAACTCTCATTGGGGAAAATGTAACAGGTGATAATATTAAGGCTGTTGCTGCTAAGGATAACATTACTGTCATCAAGATAAAGTCGGCACGAATGTTAATGGCCTATGGTTTCCTGCGCAGTGTATTTGAAGTATTTGAGCGCCACAAAACACCAATCGATATGATCACTACATCTGAAGTGGCAGTATCGCTTACTATTGACAGCACAGAAAACATTGATGCCATTATTGAAGAACTGAAAGGATACGGAACAGTTGATGTAGAAACAAACCAGACCATAATTTGCATTGTGGGCGATTTCCTGGCAGACAAGCATGGTTACGCCTTAAATATATTTGACGCACTGAAAGATATTCCATTGCGCATGATATCATATGGCGGAAGCAAGAACAATATCTCGGTACTGATAAACGGCTCTCATAAAAAAGAAGCGCTTGTGGCTTTAAATGAAGGGGTATTTAAAAAACTAAAAACTAAAAGTGAAAAGTGAAAAGTATGAAGAACTCTATTTTGAAAGACAAGAGCTATGCTTTCGCTATAAGAGTTGTGAAACTCTCACAATTTTCACAATCCCAAAAGAAGGAGTTCATTTTAAGCAAACAAATACTAAGAAGCGGCACATCTATAGGAGCATTAATTAGAGAAGCAGAGTTCGGACAAAGTAAACTTGATTTTATACATAAAATGAGTATCGCCTTAAAGGAAGCAAACGAAACGGAATATTGGATTTCTATATTAAAAGATACAGACTATATTGATTCTACTATGTACAAGAGCTTAATTTCAGACTGTAAAGAATGTATTGCTATGCTGGTATCGACTTTAAAGACAAGTAAAAAAATCGGAAAATAATTTTTCACTGTTCACTTTTCATTGTTCACTTACATTATGTTCACAGAAGATTTAATAAACAAATTCCAGTCCACTCCTACTCCGTTCTATTATTACGACACAGACTTGTTGCGTAAGACATTAGATGCATTGCAAAAAGCATCAAAAAAGCATGATATAGAAGTACACTATGCACTAAAGGCAAATTCAAACAAACAGATTTTAAACATTATCAGTAAGCTTGGAATAGGTGCTGATTGTGTTAGTGGCAACGAAATCCGAAGGGCAATAGAAAGCGGTTTCCCAGCTAATAAAATAGTTTTTGCAGGGGTTGGTAAATCTGATGACGAGATACGCCATGCTTTGAAAGAAAAAATATTCTGCTTCAATTGCGAATCGGTTGAGGAGATAAAAGTGATAGAACATATTTGCAAAAGCGAACACACTAAGGCCAACATAGCATTACGTATTAATCCCAATGTTAATGCACACACTCACCATTACATTACCACCGGACTTGAAGAAAATAAGTTCGGTATAAATATGTGGGATATGGAGAATGTGCTTGAAGCCATTAAGCATTGCAAGCATATTACCCTCATTGGGTTGCACTTTCATATTGGTTCACAAATAACTGATATGACTGTTTTCAAAACCCTTTGCATGAAAGTAAATGAACTTCAGCAATGGTTCTTCGACCGTAATATTTATGCTCCTAATATCAATTTAGGTGGTGGATTAGGTATCGACTATTATCACCCTGATGATAATTCCATTGTCGATTTCGAAACTTATTTCAGTATTTTCAGGCAATTCTTAAAACTTCACCCGGGTCAAAAACTGCATGTAGAACCAGGACGTGCATTAGTAGCACAGTGTGGTTCATTGGTATCGAAGGTGCTTTTTGTAAAAAAGGGTATACAGTCTAATTTCATTATTCTTGATGCCGGTATGACTGAACTTATACGCCCAGCCCTTTACCAGTCATACCACAAAATAGAGAACATTACCAGTTCCGCTGTTAACACATTAAAGTATGATGTAACAGGACCGGTATGTGAATCATCAGACTGTTTTGGCAAGGCAATTGACCTGCCCGAAACACAACGCGGCGACCTTATTGTATTGCGCTCTGCAGGTGCTTATGGAGAAAGTATGGCCCTTGATTATAACCTTAGGGATAGGGCCAAATCATATTTGAGCGAAGAACTTTAACCACGCATGCTAAAGAATAAAGAGCAAATTCCTTTTTGGCTATTCACTGTCGGAGCAATAATTTTACTTATTCTTCCTTTTTTGGTGCAGGATGGCATGTTCCCCGATGGGGTTTTATACGCAGCGGTATCTCACAACCTGGTTGAGCATAAGGGTACTATCTGGTTTCCTTATTTCGACAATATAATGTTCCCTTTCTTCTACCAGAAACCCCCGCTTACATTTGGATTACAGGCTATATTTTTCAAATTCTTAGGGCACAGTATTTATGTAGAACGCATATATTCTTTTCTTACAGCAATTACATCAGCAGCACTTATAGTAATACTATGGAGAAGGCTTGACATAGCAACTGAAAAGACAAAAAAAATATCGTGGCTACCTGTCTTACTATGGATAATAGTGCCTATCTGCTGTTGGTCGTACCGCAATAATATGGTAGAAAATACCATGGGTGTATTTTCTCTTCTGGCAGTTATATTTATGTATGAAGGTTCAAAAGACAAAGATTGGAAATTCTTTTACCTGATTGGCGGAGGAGTATGCGTTATTCTTGGCTACCTGTGCAATGGCAATGCAGCCCTGTTCCCTCTTACCATTCCTATTTTGTACTATGTAATACACCGTCCCTCCTATTCCCCTTTTAAATTAACATGGCTCATGTTAATTGCCATATTAACCCCATTGTTAATATATGGCATCCTTATTGTCAATAATCATATTTACGAAAGTATTCATGCTTACCAGCACGAGCGCATGCTGAACAGTATTGAGAATGAAGCAGTAGCTCACAGCAAATTCTATGCACTGGCACAACTGTTTTTTGTAGAGTTAATTGGACCGCTGATTATAACTGCTGCAATAGTGCTAGGAACAAAAACACTTGCTTACTGGAAAGATAAAGAGAATGCGCCACAATTAAAAACCGCCATATTATTTCTGTCTATAGGCTTTTCAGCCTCTCTTCTTGTTTTATTCAGCGATGAACAAAGGGTTTATTACCTTGTTCCATCATTCCCTTATTATGCAATAGCTTTTGCTATTATAGCTGGTGAGGGTCTTATGAAGTCGCTGGACAAATTCATCACCACCTCTATTTTTAAAGTATTTAGTATCCTATCCATAGTAATTGTAGGCGGAGCTTTAGTATTTAGTTTTTCAATGATAGGTAAAACCAACCGTGATAAAGAAATGCTGCATGATGTGTACATTTTTGGGAAGCTAATACCACCTGATACTGTTGTACGTGTATACCGCCCCACCTGGCAGGAATGGCAACTGCATAACTATTTTGTGCGTCATTTTAATATTAGCCTTGCATCTGATACCAGCAGCGCATACCGTTATTTCATTAATGAAAGAAGCCTGCATAGGTTACCGCCACCCGCTTATACAAAACTGATAGAACAAGGAGAGGCTTACGACTTGTATAAAAAGGAATAGTAATTCTACTTTAAGGAAAATACCTTAATACTGCCTTTTTGCGCTATAAGTTTATCTATAAACTTATTCACTCCGGTATCTGCCTCTACCTTTCTTGAATCGGAATACAGGTATTTAGCACCCAATATTACCATTGCCTCCATATCCTTTGCTGAAAGGCTATCGTTATTAAAAACCCAGCCTTTTTTATTTATGTAATACAGGAATATAAAAGGAGAAACATCATTACCTGCTATAACAATTGCATTATCGGGTACTGCATGCTGAAGGTCGGTTTTATATACCATTAAATCACGGTTGAAGCCGGGATCAGCAAGATTCCACCTGTGATCTATGCGAATAAATGCCGTTAATGGAAGTATACATATTGCGACAATAGAAAGCGCCTTTAACCATTTTACC
Organism: Bacteroidia bacterium; assembly: GCA_035485295.1. GTDB lineage: Bacteria > Bacteroidota > Bacteroidia > JABEUT01 > JABEUT01 > JABEUT01. The sequence continues at coordinate 2,667 of DATHOD010000154.1, read as the reverse complement.
GGTTGGTTAAATAAGTGCCAGCCCCCGTATGAAACTATAATAAACAAGAGCGGCAGAAATGGGAACATGTAATAATCATGCACCATTCCTATCATATTCATTTCGAAAAGGAAGTAGAGTATAACGCTAATTCCCCAAAACAAAAAAACAATAAACAATGGTTTTTTATTTGCCTTATTGCGAAACAGAAAATAAACTCCTGCCAGAAAAAACAACAATGCACCATAATTCACAAGCATTTCCGGTAAGGTAGAAATCAGATTGCCCACCATAATATCAAGCAGTCTTGGAATATCTTTTGCAGTTACAGACAGTATTCCTTGCACAATTCCATTACCATGCCATGTACTTACAACACTCAAATACCATAATGCCGGTGCAAGTAAACAAATGGTATAAATAAGCGCTCCTGTATATAACCTCTTTCTTTCAGTTTTTTCCTTCCTGAAAAATGCAGCAACAAAATACACACCAATACCGCCAAGGTAAACTGCAAATGGCATTTTAGCCAATATAGCAAGGCCCAGAAAAAAAGCTGACCATAATACTTTTATATTCTTACCTCCGGCTATCCATTCAAAGAAATAAGCCATTCCCCAAATGGAAGTGCACACCGCAAAATTATCGGGTATGGGGTTCATAGTGTAGTAGTAAAATAACGGAGAGAAGTTAAAACACCAGGCAGCTATTAAAGCCATATTTTCATTCCTGAAGATGGCATATACAAGGCGATACATACCCCACACACTGAATAAACCCAATATAAATGTGAGAATACGGCTTATGATAATGTGATAGCCGAACACCTTATAAACACAGGCAAAGAGCCATTGCATAATGGGAAACTCCATACGGAAAATGCCTGTGCCATTACCCCGGTTATTAACCCTTGAATTAAGAATATTAAAATCTTCGCGATAAAAATTATCAATCACCGTTTGTGTTTCTGTCTGCCTCCATACATGGAAACCTAATAGGTCCATGTTAAAGACATGAAAATGCAAAAGCAGGCTAAGCACCGGAATAAGGGCGAATAGAATTAACCTCCCCTTTTTAGATAAAGTGGTAAAGCCTTGATTGAGAAGCATTAGTTTATATGCTTTTACCTGCTATAGTTCGGGGCCTCGCTGGTAATAAATATATCATGCGGATGGCTCTCTGCTACACCTGCATGGGTAATACGTATAAAGCGAGCCTTTTGAAGGTCCTTTATATTCTTAGCGCCACAGTAGCCCATGCCTGCACGTAAACCACCTATTATCTGGTAAATAACTTCTTTTAATGAGCCTTTATATGGAACCCTTCCGGTAATACCTTCCGGAACAAGCTTCTTAATATCATCCTCTGCATCCTGAAAATACCTGTCCTTTGAGCCATGTTGCATAGCTTCAAGCGAACCCATACCACGATATGATTTAAATCTTCTGCCTTCAAGTATTATAGTTTCGCCAGGTGATTCCTCAACCCCTGCGAATACTGAACCAGCCATGACTGTGTTGGCACCTGCAGCAATTGCTTTTACAATATCACCTGTGTAACGAATACCACCATCGGCAATAACCGGAACACCTGTACCTTTGAGTGCTTTTGAAACATCGTATACCGCGGTAAGCTGTGGAACGCCAATACCGGCAATAATACGTGTAGTACATATAGAACCGGGGCCAATACCAACCTTAACAGCATCAGCTCCTGCTTTTACAAGCGCTAATCCTGCTTCTGCTGTTGCCACATTACCAGCTACAATTTCAAGCTTAGGGAATTTTTTCTTCAGGTTCTTTACTTCTTCCAACACTCTTTTAGAATGGCCGTGAGCGGTATCGACCACTATAGCATCAACACCTGCATTAACAAGTGCTGCAGCACGGTCGAACATATCAGATGTAACACCAATAGCAGCAGCAACACGTAACCTTCCCAGTTCATCTTTACATGCACGCGGGTGAAGGTGTACCTTTTGAATATCTTTATAGGTAATAAGTCCCACAAGCCTTCCTGCCCCATCAACTACAGGCAGTTTTTCAATCTTGTATTTCTGTAATATCTGTTCTGCCTTTTCAAGGTCAGTGCCTTGTTTAGCCGTAATAATATGGTCGCCTGTCATTACTTCCTTAATGCGGCGGTTGCCATTCTTTTCAAACCTAAGGTCGCGATTCGTAACTATACCAACTAGCCTATTCTTATCAGCCACTACAGGAATACCGCCAATTTTATGCTCCTTCATAAGGTCAAGGGCATCCTTTACTTTGGCATCCTGGCGTAAGGTAACTGGGTCCATTATCATACCACTTTCGTAGCGTTTTACGCGCCTTACCTGCTCAGCTTGCTGGGCAATGGTCATGTTCTTATGCAGAACACCTATGCCACCCTCACCGGCAATAGCAATAGCCATCTTATATTCGGTTACCGTATCCATGGCAGCCGAAAGAATGGGTGTATTTATTTTAATGTTACGGGTAAAGTGAGTGGTAATATCTGTCTCCCTTGGGAGTACTTCGGAGTATGCAGGAAGAAGAAGAACATCATCGTATGTTAATCCTTCTCCGGCAAATTTTTGATCGTCTAATTTCACAGCAAAACTTTTGTAAATATAATACAATTGAACTAACAGCCCCTTATATATATCACATTGCCAATTATTTACTTAACTCGAGCACCTGTTATATA
>DATHOD010000153.1:0-56936 GCA_035485295.1 Bacteroidia bacterium | reverse complement strand
AAAAACAAACAAATCTTTAGCAAGAGTAGTATCATTCAATTGTTGCAGTTCTGCTACGTGGGCTATATAGATCGAACGACCGTGAGTGCCTACAATCAGATCATTATCTCTTGGATGTATAATCAGGTCATGTACCGAAACAGCCGGAAATCCATCATTCATACTCATAAACGACTTGCCTCTGTTCAATGAAACATAAAGACCATTATCCGTACCAACATAAACTATATTCTTGTTCTTTGGATCCTCTTTTACAACATTGATTATATCTCCACTTGGTAAGTCGGTACCAATCCTTTCCCATGTCTGGCCATAGTTTCTCGACATATATAAGTATGGTGTAAAGTCATCGTAGAAGTAGCCGCTTAGTGAGGTATATACAGTTCCTGTATCGAAATTAGATGCGAATACCCTTGTTACTTTTAAGTCCTGAGGAAGAGTATTAGATATCTTCTTCCAGTTGTATCCATCGTCTTGAGATACATATATCAGGCCATCATCAGTACCAATATAAAGCAAACCAAACTTTGCACCTGATTCATTTATAGTTGTAATGGTGCCATAAGGAATGTTTCCTTTCTTTCCACCTTTAGTAAGGTCACCGGTTAGGGTTTTAAAATCATCTCCCTTATTCATTGCACGGTGGAACCTGTCGGAACCCATGTATAATATATCCTGATTATGCTTAGATAACCATATAGGTGTTTCCCAATTGAAACGTAATGGACGTTCACCTAATTTATGCTTAGGCTGAATGAGTTTTGAATCGCCTGTTAATTTATTTACCCTGAAGTAATAACCAAACTGGAAACCTGGGTAGCAGGTAGTATTATCGCGGGTATCGACCATAACCTGCATACCATCGCCACCCATAATACGTTTGAACGGATATTGACCTTCCTGGTACCATTCAGTATTTTCCTGGTTTGTTGAGGAACCATACCACACACCATTATCTTGTAATCCACCATATACATTATATGGCTTTTCCATATCTACGTTCACTGAATAGAACTGTCCAACGGCAGGAGTATTAGCTTTAACATAATTCTTGCCATCATCGTATGTAATATTAATACCGCCATCACAACCAATTATCATGTGCCCATCTTTATTTGGATTCAACCACAATGCATGAAAATCACCGTGAGTATTGGGTGCATCAATGCCACGGAATGTTTTTCCGCCATCTTCCGATTTTAAAATAGGAACACCGACAATGAATATTTTATCGGGGTTTAATGGTGATACTCTTATTTGCCCGAAGTAATAGCCGTAGGTATTGAATACACCATCTAAATAACTATTTTGGGTACGCCTCCATGTTTTTCCTGCGTCGTCTGATCGGTATACTTCTGCGCCCTTTACATTGGTTTCGCTTATTGCAGTTTCAGCATCTTCAAGGTATTCAACAAGGCTCACAGGCTTAATACTATCAGCCTTTACCATTCTCTTTACTCTTTCGGCTGTATATTCTTCATCGAAATTATGGTCTTTTAAATACTTATCAATTACAGAATCGCTAAGTGTTAGGAATGCAGCTTTTGTAATTCTGCGTAACGAATCTTTTGTTAATCCGGGCTCCTTGCTTTTATGTTCTTCTCTTGCCGCCTGGTTATCTACTATGGCATAAACAATGTTTGGATTTTTAGGATAAATAGTTAACCCAATCCGTCCAACAGCATCACCGGTCGGAAATCCACTTTCTTTAGTAGTAACAAGGTTCCATGTATCACCGCCATCAACGCTTTTATATATTCCACTGGTAGCGCCACTGCCTGAAAAATTCCATGCTCTACGCTCACGGTGCCACATTGCCGAATATAAAACTTTGGGATTTGTCGGGTCCATAGCAAGGTCAATGGCCCCTGTATTATTATCTATAAATAATGTCTTCTTCCATGTTTTACCGCCATCGGTAGTTTTAAAAACTCCACGTTCTTCGTTGGGTGTATATAAATGCCCTATAACGGCCACATCAACTGTATTCGGGTCGTTCGGGTCAATAACAATTCTACCAATGTGCTGCGATTCACCAAGGCCCATATAGTTCCATGTTTTGCCTTTATCAGTGCTTTTAAGCATCCCAACGCCCGCGTATGATGAACGACTAGAATTGTTTTCTCCGCTTCCAACCCAAATTGTTTCGCCATGCTTCCAGTCAACTGCAATATCTCCAATGGTCATTACAACCTGGTCGTCGAATAGTGGTGTAAAAGACTGTCCATTGTTATAAGTCACCCAAAGCCCTCCCGATGCATATGCAACGTAAAAATGGGTTGGATCGTCCGGCGATACGTCTACATCTACCACACGGCCACTCATAATAGTTGGGCCAATATTTCTGAATTTTACATTTGAAACCAGTGAATTGTCGGACAGTTTCTTCCGCTGGTCGGCACTTGCCAGCCTTTTACTTACTGGTGTAGCTTGTGGTGTTGCTTCTTTCTGAGGTTGTGCATTTATTGAAAATGATATAAGTAGCACTGTAAATAAGCCAATTGCTTTACGGTAGAAATGTTGCATTATTGTTATTTGTTTTTAGAATATCGAAAATAGCTTTTTTAGGTATGCGATAAGTGTTTTTTCCTTATTAGGTCATGGTAGGAAAGAGCTTAGATAGCTGAAATTTAACATAAATTAATGCCAAAGAGCTATACCTGTGAACATAAACTATAAATTTACTTATCGTTATTGTTTAAAAGAGACACCTGATTATGAATATACTCCTAATAGAGGATGAGCCTGAAGTAGCGGCATTTATTAAGACCGGGCTAGTTGAACAACAATATAATGTGACGGTTGTGCATGATGGGTTGGAAGGTGCAAAAGTCGCAATAGATAGGAATTTTGATGTGTTGATCCTCGATCTTTTACTTCCAAGTCAGAATGGGTTGAGTGTATGTAAGCAAGTGAGATTGCATAAAAAGGATATGCCAATTTTGATGCTTACAGCCCTTGGTACAATTGGAGACAAAGTGCAAGGTTTTGAAAATGGAGCGGATGATTATTTAACTAAACCATTTCATTTTGAAGAATTATTGGCGCGTATTAATGCGCTAACTAGGAGGAGGGCAATAGACTCAGGTAAAATATATAAGGCCGCTGACCTTGAAGTGGACTCTGATAAAGGAACTGTGTTCAGAGCAGGGAAAGAAATTACCCTAACCACTAAAGAATTTACTCTTCTTAAGATACTCATCTCAAATAAGAATAAAGTACTTTCAAGAAGTGAAATTGCTGAAGAGGTGTGGGGGATTAATTTTGACCGGGGGACAAACCTAATTGATGTGTATATTAATTACCTGAGGGTTAAAATAGATAAGAATTTTTCTGAAAAGCTTATCCATACAGTAATTGGCCGTGGGTATTCACTTAAAGATTAGACTATGAAAGTCAGGAACAGGTTGTCATTACAGTTTACTTTCATGTTTGCAGTGCTACTATTTATAGTATTAGTGGGCATATTTTTCCTGGTAGAACAAAATAGGAGCGAGAGTTTTTATACTAAACTTGATGACAGGGCTTTAATTGTTGGTGAGCTATACTTGGCGCAGGATAATATGTCACCCGAGAGTTTCAGGAAAGTAATTGAAAAATACCCACAGACATTAACGCATGAGGTTACTCGTATCTACAATGATAAGTTTGAACCTGTTTTTATTAAAGAAGATACGGTTAGTTGGGGAAAGGATGTAATACAAAGAGTAATACAGGAGAAAAAAGTGCATTTTGCCATTGGCAACCAACAGGTAGTAGGCCTCTATTATATCGATAATTCGGGCAATTTTGTTGTTATTGCTTCTGCAATTGATGATGTGGGCTTTCAGAATATGAGAAAATTGGCATTGATAATGCTCTTTTCATTCCTGGCTTCTCTTGTAATTACGTTTTTGTTGGGGAGAATATTCGCAACATTAGCCATTCAGCCTATTTTGAAAATAACTAACGACCTTAAAATTATTAGATCTACAAGCCTTGATAAACGCCTTACAATAACTCGCTATAAGAATGATGAGATTAATCTTTTATCTACTACAATCAATAATCTTCTTGAGCATCTTGAGCAATCTTTTCACGACCAGCAATCATTCATTAGCCACGCTTCACATGAATTAAGAACGCCACTGACTAAGATATTTGGCAAGGCTGAGGTTACACTTAAAAATGACCGAGAAAGGGATGAATATAAAAGCGCATTACAAAGTATAGTCAATGAATCTGAGAAACTAGATTCCCTGATAAATAGCCTTCTTGAATTGGCACAGGCAGGTGTCGATACAGCTGAATTGCAGAAGATACGTCTTGATGAATTATTATGGGAGGTAGTGGATGAATGGGGTAATAAATCTGGCTTGGTTAAGGTTAATTATAATGTACCTAAAGATATTGAGAAATACACTATACAGGGAAACAGGCGTTTGCTATTTATTGCGATAAGTAACATTCTTAAGAATGCTATTAAATTTTCTGGTAATAAGGAGGTTTCCTGTGAAGTGTCTTGTGACGAAAGCAATGTGTTTATAACAATAAAAGATAGTGGCATAGGTATTGATCCAAAGGAATTGCAGCAAATATTCCAACCATTTTACCGTGCACCTAATGCATTTAAACATCCAGGCTCGGGTATCGGCCTTTCACTAGCTGAAAAGATTATGAGGTTACATAATTGTAAAATAGAGGTTGCCTCTGTACTTAATGAGGGTACATCATTTAGGGTTATATTCCCTTTATAAAAGGGCATTTCGCATGTTTTGCCATCAAAAGGCGACTAATTAGAAGGAATTAACAAATTCTAATCTTATTCTAATTATTTGTACTCAAAACCCATTTAATTTTGTGTATTCAAAAATCAGGCATTTGTGTTAATAAAGAGGCAAATAGGTAAGCGAATAATCAATAGGTATATCATAGGTAGAGTTTGCCTGACATTATGCGCCTTGTTTTCTTGTGGTTTTATAAATGCCCAATCTATTGCACCTATTAGTCAGGATACTGTTTACCTCAATATTCCTGATGCTGAACAGCGGTTTGTAAGTAAGAATCTTTCACTACTTATGTCTAATTACGATGTGAGTATTGCAAAGGATAATTATTTACAGGCAAAGCTTTGGTATAACCCTAACTTAACCTATACTCAAGAACTATATAACCCGTATACAAAGCAATACTTTAATACGGGTGACGAAAATGCTTTTCAGTTGCAGCAGTTGCTTACCATTGGTGGAAGACACAGTGCATATGCCAAATTAAATAAGATTGGCGTTCAACAAGCGGAATATCAGTTAGCAGATGTGCTCAGAAGTTTAAAATATCAATTGTATACGGATATTTCTGATTTATATAATAATCAACAACTGGTTTCCATGTACAAGTCTGAAGAGGAGAAAATAGGCCATATGGTAGATGAAACCAGAGAATTGTATAAAATGGGTAATGCTTCCGGGAATGATCTTATAAGGCTTCAGGCACAATATCAAGATGCTGTCGGGCAAGAAGTAACCAGCCAGCAAGCAGTGTATAACGATGAAAAGGAATTGAAGATATTACTTGTGTTTCCTGCGAAAACCTATTTGGTTATAAAAGAGATAGGAATCCCTATGGGCCAGGTGCCAACTTATCAATCTATACTTGACAGTGCTATTAAAAATCGTCCTGACTTATTATTAGCTTCGGAAGGTATTGCATACCATAGTCAGAATGTGAAGTTGCAACATTCTACTGGCATTCCTGACTTAACTGTAGGTGTTGAGTATGATAAAGCAGGTTCATACGAATTAAACTTTTGGGGTATATACGGTAGTATGGACCTGCCAATCTTTAATCGGAATCAGGGGAATATAAAAGTGGCAAAGGATGAGGAGAAACAAGCGGAATTGAACGATAGCCTAGCTTTGTATACTGTGCAAAATGAGGTTACTTCCGATTATACTAACCTATATCGCATTAATAAGCAATACTCGCAGGTTGATTCACACTATGAGACGGATTTGAACGAGATGATGGATAATGCAGTTAAGAATTATGATAAGCGTTATATAAATCTTCTCGATTTATTAAGCCAGATAACAACATATATAGATGGTAAGACTAATCTTATCAACTTGAGGGTTCAATATTTTAATGCCATACATTCTATTAATTACGCAACCGGTATTGATATAATTAAATAAGCCATGTTAAATAAAATAGTTTCATTTCTGATAATAGCTGTTCTCTTTATGGCTGGATGCAAAAGGGCGGAACAACAATCCGAGGATCAGGCTACTGATTCGAATTTAGTGGAGCTTAACTCTATTCAAATGAAACAAATTACTGTGGACACAGTAAAGGTGGAAGAAGAAAGAACCGATTTAGTCTTAAGCGGTAAGGTCACTTTCGATAAGGATTATTTATCTCCGGTTTTCAGTTTTGTTAGCGGAAATGTAATAAAGTCAGATGTATCACAAGGCGACTACGTTACCAAAGGGCAAGTCCTTGCTGTGTTAAAGAGTGCGGATGTAAGCAGTTACGAAGGCCAGTATGCAGTTGCTCAGGCCCAGCTTAAAACAGCTAAACGAAACCTTGATATTGCAAATGAATTATATAAGACTAAAGTATATTCTGAAAAAGATGTGATGCAGGCGCAGAATGATTACAACTCTGCTGCTGCTACACTGCATACGGTAGAAATTTATCTTAAAACGTACAGGGTTTCAGGTAACGATACAAATGCTACTTATACTATCATTTCACCTATTGACGGTTACGTTGTATCTAAGTCAGTTACAGAAGGGATGAATGTGAGAGCTGATAATACAAACCCATTGTTTACGATTTCATTTCTTAAAACCGTTTGGGTTGAAGCTAATGTTTATGAAAATGATATTCCACAGGTTAATGTTGGCGATTCAGCTGATATAACTACTGTAGCCTACCCTGATAAAAAGTTGAAGGGAACCATTTCAAAGGTGGCCAGTATGCTCGATTCTTCTGCAAGTACCATGCAAGCCAGGGTTGTGCTCGACAATACAAGTGGATTATTAAAACCGGGAATGTTTGCTACCATAAATGTGCACATTGACAAACATAAGAAGACCTTGGCAGTACCAAAAGAAGCATTAGTTTTTTATGATAACGATTATTACGTGATGGTTTCAAAAGGCAAGAGTAAATTCGAAAAACGCCTTATAAGCATTGAAGGTACTAATGAAACGGATGCATATGTTATAAAAGGGTTGCAGCCAAATGAGGTTGTAGTGTGTAAGAACAGTCTTTATGTATACGGCCAATAAACGGTAAGATATTAGATGAATAAGTTTGTAAAAAGCATAGTTGCCTTCTCGCTAAAGAATAAAATGTTTATTCTTTTTGCCACGGTTGTTATTGGCATACTTGGGGCTATTGCATACAATAAAACACCCATTGAGGCCTATCCGGATATTACGAACACTCAGATAATTATTATAACCCAATGGCAGGGTAGGGGTGCACAAGAAGTTGAAAGGCAGGTTACAATCCCAATTGAGCTTGCTATGAACTCTGTTCAGGAAAAGACTTCTATTCACTCCACTACCATGTTCGGCTTATCGCAAATCACAATCATGTTTAATGATGGTGTTGATGATTACCATGCACGGGCACAAGTAATGAATTTGCTGGGAAATGTTCAATTACCTAGTGGTGTGCAGCCAAGTGTTGAGCCTCCCTATGGGCCTACCGATGAAATATTCAGGTTTACGGTTCAAAGTAAAACTAAATCGCCACTTGAGTTAAAAACTATTGAAAATTGGGTAATTGAAAGAAATCTGAAGTCTATTGAAGGTGTTGCAGATGTTAATACGTATGGTGGCCCAACAAAGGATTATGAAATAGATGTTGATCCTAATTTGTTGCGTAAGTATGGCATTACAGCATTGGATGTATATAATGCAGTTTCTAATAGCAATATAAATGCAGGTGGCGATGTGATTACCCAAGGGGAAGTTTCCTTTGTTGTCAGGGGTATAGGCTTGCTAAACAATATTGATGAGATCAAGAATGTCATTATTAAAAACATGAATGGCGTTCCATTGCTTGTTAAGAATGTAGCTGATGTGAGGGTTAATAATTTGCCACGCCTGGGTAGAGTTGGTATGGACACAGCTAATGATGTGGTTGAAGGGGTTGTTGTAATGCGTAAAGGTAAGAACCCGCAAGAGGTATTGACAGCACTTCGTGCCAAGATTGATGAACTCAACAATTCCATTCTTCCGGCTGATGTTAAGATTGTTCCGTTCTATGATCGTAATACTCTTATAGCTTATTGTACCAGTACTGTATTACATAATCTTGTAGAAGGTATAGTCCTTGTTATTGGATTGGTGTTCTTATTTATGGCTGACTGGAGGGCGACCTTGATAGTTGCGATCATAGTTCCGCTTTCGTTGTTGTTTGCATTTATATGTATGTTGATTAAGGGAATGCCTGTCAACCTTCTTTCATTGGGTGCTGTTGACTTTGGTATTATAATAGACGGAGCCGTCGTCTTAGTGGAAGGATGCTTTGTAGTATTTGACCGGAAGTATAAAGAACTGGGAGCCGAGAAGTTCAACCAGCGTTCGAAGATGGGCTGGATCAAGCTCACCACCATGGATATGGGTAAGGCAATATTATTTGCTAAGCTCATTATTATAACCGCATTGATCCCAATCTTTTCTTTTGAAAATGTAGAAGGGAAAATATTTTCTCCACTGGCATGGACATTAGGATTTGCTCTTCTGGGCGCGTTAATATTTACACTTACTCTTGTTCCAGTGCTTATTCACATGTTACTTAATAAGAATGTGTATGAAAAGCACAATCCTATAGTTATAGGACTTGAAAAGGGTTATATGAAACTCTTCACATTCACATTTAAACATAGGCGTGCAAGCCTTGCTTTTGCAATTGCATTACTGGGTGGTAGTTTATACATAGCAACATTTCTGGGTTCTGAATTCTTACCACATTTAGACGAAGGTGCGCTTTGGGTAAAAGCACAAACACCACTTGGTGTAGCTCTTGCAAATTCATCAGCACTTGCAGATAGTATGAGAAAAGAATTGGGCAGCTTTAAAGAAGTTAAGACAGTTGTGTCACAAACAGGCAGGCCTGACGATGGTACTGACCCGGAAGCATTCTCTGATATACAGTGCGATGTGATACTATATCCTAAAGAAGAATGGAAACGGAACATTAGCAAAGACTCCCTGATAGATGAAATGAATTCTGTCCTGGTTAAGAATCATGAAGGAGTTGTGTTCAATTTCTCACAACCTATTCGTGATAATGTGGAGCAGGCTGTATCAGGTATGAATGCTGCATTAGGTTGCCAGATATCAGGCTCTGATTTTGCTGTATTGAATGAGAAAGCAGGACAGATATACGATACCCTGACAAAAATAAAAGGTATAGAAGATCTGGGCGTATTAAAAAATCTTGGGCAACCTGAGTTAGATATTGATTTGGAACAGGATAAAATGGGCCTGTATGGTGTAAATACCGCCAATGCTAATGCGGTGGTGCAAATGGCTATTGGTGGGCAGGCGGCTACGCAGGTGTTTGAAGGGGAAAGATTATTTGACCTCAGAATTCGTTATATGCCTGAATTCAGGAGGACATCTGAAGAACTGGGTAACCTTATGGTTCCTACTCTGAATGGAGGAGAAGTTCCTTTAAAACTTATATCATCTATAACTCAGAAAACAGGTATTAGTTCTATTTACAGGGCGAGTAACCAACGTGTAATTGCTGTGAAGTTTTCTGTTCGCGACAGGGATATGGGAAGTGCAATTGCAGAAGCTCAACGCAGAACTGCAGATGTAAAGGTACCTAAGGGATATAAGATTGATTGGATTGGAGAATTCCAAAGCCAGGTACGTGCGGTGAATAGGTTGAAACAAGTGGTGCCTATCAGTTTGCTGTTGATTTTTATAATTCTGTTTGCCACATTTGGTAATTTCAGAGACTCAACCATAATACTGCTTAATGTACCTTTTGCACTGATAGGCGGAATATTTGCATTGCTGCTTACCAGCACTAATTTTAGTATATCGGCAGGTATTGGATTTATTGCGCTGTTCGGTGTTTGCATACAAAATGGGGTGATACTTATTGTGCAGTTTAAACGCAACCTACAGCAAAAGCAGAATCTTCTTGAATCAATTCATAATGGAGTAAAAGAGCGGGTTAGGCCAGTTGTAATGACTGCATTGATTGATATGGTAGGATTATTCCCTGCTGCTATAAGTACGGGTATCGGTTCAGAAGCGCAGAAGCCATTAGCTATTGTAATGATAGGTGGATTGGTTTCTGCTACCGTATTGGTATTGTTGATTTTGCCTATAATTTATTATATGGTGTATGCTCCTAGGCATCCTCATCCTGAGCATTCGAACAAGCATAAGTAATATTGCTTTTAGCTTACTATTTTCTATTTTTACCTTTATAAATATTGCACCTATGTTACGTAATTTCCTGAAGTTATCTTTTCTTATTTGCTTTGGTTTATCCATAATGTTATTTGCTTCATTCAGAACTGCAGGTGACTCCATTTACACTGATCAGCAGCAGGCTATAAGGGCATACGAACAAGTGAATAAGGTACGTAAAGACCCCAATTATTACAGTGAAAGATACGGTGTTAGCCTGAAGAGTATTCCTTCGGCACCAGCGCTGATATGGAACGATACTCTTGCTATTGTTGCCCAGAACAAAGCTCTTGATATGGCTATGAAAGATTATTTCGGCTCGGTTGATAAAGATGGCTACGGTATTAATTACCTCATCAATAAGGCCGGTTATAAACTGGACCCTGAATTATTGAAACATGATAAAGCAGATAATTTTCTGGCGTATGATGGTGGTTCTCCTTCTGGTGAAGAGGCCATAAAAGCAATCATAGTAGGCAAGGGCAATGATAGTAAAGATGGGAGAGAATTGCTTCTAGGAGTTGGGACATTTAATGCTGGACTGACCGAAATAGGAGTGGGGTTTGTACATGGGACTAAAGAGACTAAGTACCGAACCTATACCTGTGTTATTATAGCCAGGAAGCATTACAAGTAAGTATATTTTAGGGTGGGGTAACACATTTCCGCCTTCTAAAATCATAATACTCTGATATTCAATAATCAGCTTTTGAGAAACCTCTGAAAAGTGTTACCTTTTGTATACTTTTTTAATAGGTTGACACTTTTTGACCTTTTAAAAAGATAACAGGCTGATAATCAATATTCAGGTTTTTAAAAACACCCAAAATCTGTCAACCTTTGTCAACTCCTATATTTTGTCATCCTGAGCTCGTCGAAGGGCTCCCCTTAAATTGTCATAAATTTAAGCTAGTGAACTCCTTAATTATCAAAATAGCTAATCAGTGAACAACCCCTTGCCCTCTCCTCATGGGGAGAGGGTTGGGTGAGGGCAGTATTTCAAAGAACCAAATGCAAAATTACATATAATATTAATTATATGTAATAAAATAGTAAATAATTATTAACAAGCCAAAAGGGAGGACCCTAAATGTGAATTATTAGTAATATTTATCACTACTTTAAAATAGCTGAACTAACTCCAAGAAAAAATAAATAATTGGAAAATTCATTTGAAGAGCCAAATTCGGTTTTACCCGAAATTAGAAAGCAATATTTCACCCCAGCTGTAAACCATAAGAAACCCCCTTCAGCACTCCAAGTTTTGTATGAAAAGCTTAGACCCGGTTCCACAGCAAAATAGTAATCGGATGTAATGGTTTTGGGTTGTGAAAAACCTCCGGCTTTTACTAAAATAGCCTTGTCTCCTAAATTTATTTGTGATAATCCACTACTCACACCCAGTGTAGTTAATATTTTGTGACTTTGAATTAAATTGTATTGACATACTATTCCATATTGTGAGTTGGATATTGCAGGTTCTGAAATAGTATAGGAGTATGTTTCGTTAATAGTACGAAAACCAGTGAAATTTAAATTCAATCCAACTCCAATTTTTTTCACCGGGTAATAAACGAAGTTCAAACCAATCCCCCACAGCTCCTTGTTTAAAGCCTTAGTAGTATTACAAACAAAACTACTTACAAAACCCTCACCAGTTTTCCCGGTGATTTCTTCCTGTGCATTCATGCATAATGATGAACAACAAAGAAAAATCAAGATTATTTGCTTTGAAAATAGCATGTGGTTAAATAAAGATACGAATTTCAGAAGAAAGTACGAAACATTAATTATCCCTTCTCCTCCTCCAGGCAGAAATACCTTTTTCGTTTGATTGGGAAATAGCTGCAACCTGTTTCTTTTCTTTCTTGGATGCAAAGCTAATGGCTGCAATAGCAGCAATAATATCTTGCTCTTCGCTATCAGGATTTTGTTTCAGCATTTCTGGTTTAAAATGAATATTTACAAAATGTGTATCGAACTTACCTGAAATAAATGCAGGATGCTCCATTACAAATTTGCAAAATTCTAATGTGGTTTGTACCCCAGATATTTTGTATTCGTCAATCGCACGCTTCATACGCTCAATTGCTTCATGGCGGTCTGCACCATGTACAATAAGCTTGGCAATCATCGGGTCATAATAGATAGGAATATCCATTCCTTCTTCCATACCATCATCAACTCTTACACCCGGTCCCTTTGGTATTATATAGGTGGTTAGTTTACCTATATCAGGTAAAAAGTTATTCATCGGGTCCTCAGCACAAACGCGTATTTCTATAGAGTGTCCGTGTATCTTTAAATCTTCTTGCTTAAAGCTGAGTTTGTTGCCACGTGCAACATTTATCTGTTCTTTAACAAGGTCAATACCGGTTATCAATTCTGTTACCGGATGCTCCACCTGTAAGCGGGTATTCATTTCTAAAAAGTAGAAATTCATATTTTCATCCAGCAAAAACTCAACTGTTCCTGCTCCGGAATAATTACATGCCTTAGCCAGGTTTACAGCACATTCCCCCATGCTCTTCCTTATCTCAGGAGTAAGTACAGAAGAAGGAGCTTCTTCCACAACCTTCTGGTGGCGGCGTTGTATAGAACATTCACGCTCAAAAAGATAAACCGCATTGCCATGGTTATCGGCCATTACCTGTATCTCAATGTGTCTTGGGCCCTTAACGTATCTTTCAATAAATACCGATCCATCACCAAAAGCTGACTTAGCTTCGCTGGTAGCAAGTTTTATTTGCTCTTCTAAATCTTCTGCTTTTTCTACTACACGCATACCTTTACCACCACCGCCTGCACTGGCTTTAATAAGCACTGGCAATCCTACTTTCTTGGCAACTTCCTGTGCTTCTTTAATATCGGTTATTGCACCGGCGCTGCCCGGTACCATAGGTACATTATATCTTTTTGCAGCCGACTTTGCAGAGAGCTTATCGCCCATCATTTTCATAGCTTCAGCGGAAGGGCCAATAAATATGATTCCAGCTTCTTTTACTTTTTTAGCAAATGCAGCATTTTCAGAAAGGAATCCGTAGCCGGGGTGAATACCATCAACTTTGAGTTGTTTGGCTACTTCTATTATCTTATCAGCTAATAAATACGATTTGCTTGATTCAGGCGGACCTATACAAACTGCTTCATCGGCATAGCGCACAAAAGGAGCTTTACGGTCAGCTTCAGAAAATACAGCCACAGTGCTAATGCCCATTTCGCGGCATGAACGCATAACCCTAAGCGCTATCTCGCCCCGGTTAGCAATAAGAATCTTCTTCATTGGTTTGGTATAATAATGGCTGTTATTATTAAAATACATTGTGTTATAGCCCACGATTTTAATCGTGGGTTACAGCACGCAACATCATATAGTTGAATGGTTTTAACCATTTTTATTCTCAATTAATAATCCGTGAGATGAGATAAATTCCTCATATTCCTGCTGAAAGGCCTTCCGAATATGATGTTGCTTTTGATTGGCTATATACTGATACACTTTCTCAACTTGAGATTCGCTAACTGAATATGCAGCATATCCCACTTGCCAGGCAAACTTATCCGGAATTATATTCTGTTCGTTGATCCAGTGTCCTGTATTCCCTTTTACTTGCTTTAGTGTATCTATTATAGACATTTTCGGATTTTGTAGGTAAAGCAGATGTACATGGTCTGGCATTCCATTAATTATTTTGACAAAGCATCCACATCCTATCAGTTGTTCTTGTATATGCCCATATATTTTATCTTCTATATTGGCTTTAATCATAGGGTGCCAATCTTTTGTAGAGAATATTACATGCAGCCAAATCTTATTGAATGAATGTGACATGTTCCTACTTTTATTAAACCATTAAAATGGTTAAGGATGTTAGGCGGTTATCCATATACCCACGATTAAAATCGTGGGCTAAAATATAATTAGTTCTTCAGTGCCTTGGTAACAAGGTCAGATGCTTCTTGCAACAATATTGCAGAAGAAACCTTCAAGCCTGAATCTTCAATAATTTTTTTAGCCTCAACAGCGTTGGTTCCTTGTAAACGCACAATGATAGGCACTTTTATTTCACCTATGTTCTTATATGCATCTACAATTCCCTGTGCAACCCTGTCGCAACGCACAATACCGCCAAATATATTAACCAATATTGCTTTTACTCCCGGTTCTTTCAATATAATACGGAATGCTTTTTCAACGCGTTCTGCATTGGCAGTTCCGCCTACGTCTAAGAAGTTAGCAGGGTTACCGCCGGCAAGTTTAATAATATCCATAGTTGCCATAGCAAGGCCTGCGCCATTTACCATGCAACCTACGTTACCATCCAATTTTACAAAGTTCAGCTTGTTGTCCGCTGCTTCTACTTCAATAGGGTCTTCTTCCTGTATATCGCGCATTGCAGCATAATCGGGGTGACGGAAAAGTGCATTGCCATCCAACACCATTTTGCAGTCAACAGCTATTATTTTTTCATCTGTGGTTTTAAGCACAGGGTTAATTTCTATTAAAGAAGCATCTGCAGCGCTGTATGCCTTGTATACACCGGTTACAAACTTCACCATAGCCTTAAATGCATCGCCCGAAAGGCCAAAGTTGAATGCAATTTTACGAGCCTGGAAAGACTGGAACCCAACCTTAGGGTCAATTTCTTCTTTAAAAATAAGTTCAGGAGTCTTTTCTGCTACTTCTTCTATTTCCATACCACCGGCAGGAGAATATACTATCATGTCTCTACCTTTCTGACGGTTCAACATCACGCTCAAATAAAACTCTGATGTTTTTGTTGGGCCTGGGTAATAAACGTCTTGTGCTATAAGTATCTTATGTACAATTTTTCCTTGTGGACCTGTTTGGCGAGAGATAAGGTTCATGCCAAGTATGGCGGTAGCTTTTTCTTTCACCGCATCCATTGATGTGGCAACTTTCACGCCACCGGCTTTTCCTCTTCCGCCTGCATGCACCTGGGCTTTTACTACCCATACTTGTGTGCCTGTTTGCTTTTGTAATTCTTTAGCTGCGTTTACAGCTTCATTGACTGTATTGGCAACAATGCCTTCCTGTATAGGAACGCCAAATTGTTTCAATATTGTTTTGCCCTGGTATTCGTGTAAATTCATAAAATCTGGTATTAGCTTTTAATGGTGTGAAAGTAGTAAAAAAACAAAACCCCGCCATTTGGCAGGGTTCTTATTTTATATAAACGAAAATTATTTCGCTTCTTCTTTCTTTACGTCTTTCTTGTTGTAACGTGTACGGAACTTATCAATACGTCCTGCTGTATCTACCATTTTCATTTTACCGGTATAGAACGGGTGAGACATATTTGAAATTTCAAGTTTTACCAATGGGTATTCGTTACCGTCTTCCCAGGTAATAGTATCTTTTGTATCGGCGGTTGAGCGTGAAAGGAACGCGTAATCATTAGAAACGTCCTTAAAAACAACTAAGCGATAGCTCTCTGGATGAATGCCTTTTTTCATGACTTTTATTTAATTAGGGGTGCAAATTTAAGAAAAAATATGAATCAATAAACCCTTTAGGCAAATAACCTTGTTTATTGCTTCTTTTTGAAGGTAACATGCCCATCTACCGAC
Source organism: Bacteroidia bacterium (assembly GCA_035485295.1). GTDB lineage: Bacteria > Bacteroidota > Bacteroidia > JABEUT01 > JABEUT01 > JABEUT01. Next base: position 40,914 of record DATHOD010000153.1, on the reverse strand, counting down.
AACAAGGAAAGGGTGTCCTTTGTCATGGTAACCACCATGTTACAGAATTCCATGCCATTTATTGTGCTACTTTCATCAATATAAAAGCCACTTGAGCTTTTTCCATTGGCTCTTTTATCTACCTGTGGGTCGCAAGTCTCGTTTACTATAGTATAGTCATAACTCTGAGGGCGGGTGTATTTTCCTTTGGACTCTATAAGATTGTCTCCTGTAACCGTCCATGTATAATTAGAGTCCTGTATGGATGCCCAATGGCCTTGCAGCAGTATTCTAATCCCGGGGATTGTGAGCTGATTTTGCGCACTGCAACCGAATGACAAGAGAAAAATAAAAAATGCCCCCAATGTGCATTTCATGCCTATTATATTGGAATGGTTATTACGAATATACGATAAAAAAGGCATAAAATTAAAGTAGGCTTACTTGCATATAGTATACCTATGGGCTGTTGCTTCTAAAGCTATTATATATTTGCACTCGCTTATGGCTAAAACAGAAAGTAAAACATTAAACGGAATTATTGAAACCTGCATTGCGCAGAAACTTCCCTTTGTGTTTTATAGGTTACCCGGTAAAACAGAAGTGCATTTTATGGCTGAAGTTCCTGGAGGTACCATAAAGGCTTCAGAGGCTCCCGGCTTTATGTTCAATCCGTTTTTAAGAAATGAAAAAACACCCGCTGTCTTCATAAGAAAGGATACTCATTTTGAGCTCCACCTGGAAGACCTTACCAGTGTAAAGATTAACATAGACGACATTTGCGGAGAAGATTTGGTTAATGTGAAAGCTACCCGAGAAGAGTTTTGCGATCAGGTTAAGAAAGCGGTTAAGACAATTCATAAAGGAGTTTTGGAGAAGGTGATTTTATCAAGAGTAGAAAAGGCAACAGTAAAGGAAAAGAATCCGGCTGCAATATTTACTGAGTTATGCATAAAGTATAGCACTGCCTTTGTTTCTTTGGTAGTTATTCCGGGTAAAACAGTGTGGCTTACGGCTTCACCTGAACTGCTGGTTTCATTAGAAGGAGATAGAGTTAAATCGGTTGCCTTGGCAGGAACAAAACCTGCAAACAAGAATATACCTTGGGGAGAAAAGGAAAAAGATGAACAGCAAATGGTAACTGATTACGTGTATACAGTCTTGATTAATAATTGTATAGATGTTCAGACCTCAGGCCCCGATGAAGTTATTGCCGGAAATATTGCCCACCTTAAAACAGAGTTCAGCGGCACACTTAACACAGGCATGTACCAGATATTGAGTGATCTTCATCCGACCCCTGCAGTATGTGGATTACCAAGGGATAAGGCATTGGATTTTATAATGGAGACAGAAAAGCACCAAAGGAAGTACTATACCGGTTACCTTGGCCCATGTAATATGAATGGTAAAACGGAATGGTATGTTAACCTTAGGTGTGCTGAACTTTTCTCTGATAGAGCAAACCTTTTTGTGGGTGGTGGCATAACAGCCGATTCAGACCCTGAAAAGGAATGGAACGAAACCATAATGAAAGCACAGACCTTGCTTAATGTAATTGCACCAACTATAAAAATAGTATGAGTAGCAATAAGCCGATAGTAAATGCAATTGTGGAACTGGCCTCTAAGAAAGGAATGCGCCATGCTATTATTTCATCAGGTTCGCGTAATGCACCGATTGTAATATCGCTGCATGCACAAAAGAAGATAGAATGTCTTTCTATAATAGATGAACGCAGTGCAGGTTTCTTTGCATTGGGTATTGCTCAGCAAACGGGCTCGCCGGTCGGATTGGTTTGTACATCGGGTTCAGCAGTGTTGAATTATGCACCCGCCATAGTAGAAGCGTATTACCAAAAGATACCGCTTGTAATCCTTACTGCTGACCGCCCAACAGAGTGGATTGACCAGGATGACGGGCAGACTATAAAACAACATGGAATTTTCTCTCCTTATATAAAGGCATCGTTCACTTTGCCTGCGGATGCAACGCATGAGGATGAAATGTGGTACACAGAACGGGCTGTATCAGAAGCATTTAATATTGCAAAGGAAAAAGGGAATGAGGGTCCGGTACATATTAATATTCCATTGCGTGAGCCCTTATATGGAGAATCTGATAACGTAAATAAGAACCTTAAGAGTATAGATATCGCTTCAGTTTCAAAGAAACTAAGTGATGAAAGTGAAAAAGCGATTTTAACTGATTGGCAGAAAGCAGGAAAGAAGATGGTCATTTGCGGACTGCATAAGCCCGATGCAAAACTTAATACACTGTTAAGCAAATTAGCAAATGATGGCTCTGTTGTGGTAATGACAGAAACCACTTCTAATATGTTCGATGAAAAATTCATTTGTTCGATTGACGGTTATTTTGAAACACTGACTGAAAAAGAGAAACAAGAATTTAAGCCTGAAATACTCATTACTCTCGGTGGCCCGGTAACGACTAAAAGATTCAAAGCCTATTTACGAAAATTCAAACCTGAACAGCATTGGCACATATCTGCATCTTCATCACATATAGATACCTATAAGTCACTTACCAAATTGCTTCCGGTTGATGAAAAGGAATTCTTTGCTTCATTGGTAAATAGTAAGAGTGGTAAGAAATCAGTTTACGCAGATAACACAAGAAAGCTTCATGCTAAGGCATTAAAACAGATGGATGCTTATTGCAAGCAAATTCCTTTCTCTGACTTAAAAGTATTTCAATCTATTCTAAAACATCTTCCAAAAAAATCAGATGTACAACTAGGAAACAGTACTCCTATACGCTACGCAAACCTGTTCGACATAAGCGTAAACGATAACAGCTACTACAGTAATCGCGGAGTGAGTGGTATAGATGGTTCAGTAAGTACAGCAGCAGGTGCAGCGCACGGCTCAAAAAGGATGACAACGCTTATTACCGGCGATCTTGCTTTCTTCTACGATTCAAATGGATTATGGAATAAACACTTGCCTGAAAACCTTAGAATAATTGTAATTAATAATGCAGGTGGTGGCATATTCAGAATTATTGATTCTAAGGACACTCCATTATTGGAAGAGTATTTTGAAGCAGTGCATGATATGAAGGTAGAGCCTTTTGCTAAAGCATATAATGTTCCATATGATTCAGCAAGTAACGAAAAGGAATTAGAGAAAACTCTTTCTCAATTCTATAAGTCACAAAGGGGCCGGCCGGCTATTTTAGAGATATTTACCCCGCACAAAACTAACTCAGAAGTATTATTAGGATATTTTAAATCCCTTAAAACGAAAGCATGAAAAACAGGAAATGGGAGGAAATTAAAAAGTACAAAGAGATACTTTTTACATTTCATAAAGGTATTGCCAAAATAAGCATTAACCGCCCAAATGTGCATAATGCATTCACTCCGCTTACAGTGCAGGAGATGATAAATGCAATGGAAATATGCCGCGAAAGAACGGACATTGGTGTTATTATTCTTACCGGTGAAGGTGGCAAAGCATTTTGTTCCGGTGGTGACCAGAGTGTAAGGGGGCATGGTGGATATGTTGGAAAAGATACTATCCCTCGCCTAAACGTACTCGATTTGCAAAAACTTATCCGTTCCATTCCTAAGCCTGTTATTGCTATGGTAGCGGGTTGGGCTATTGGTGGTGGACATGTATTGCATGTAGTATGTGACCTTACCATTGCCGCTGATAATGCCCGCTTCGGACAAACAGGCCCTAAGGTTGGAAGTTTTGATGGTGGTTTCGGAGCATCATACCTTGCACGTATTGTTGGGCAAAAGAAGGCACGCGAAATTTGGTACTTGTGCGACCAGTATAACGCAAAAGAAGCTCTTGAAATGGGACTTGTGAATAAAGTCGTCCCTCTCAAGAAATTAGAAGACACTACTATAGAATGGTGCAATAAAATATTGGAAAAGAGTCCATTGGCATTGCGTATGCTCAAGACTTCATTCAATGCAGAATTGGACGGACAAGCAGGAATACAAGAACTTGCAGGAAATGCAACACTACTATATTATCTATCGGATGAAGCTAAGGAGGGCAAGAATGCATTTATGGAAAAGAGAAAACCAGACTTTAGTAAGTATCCTAAATTTCCGTAATGAGCAGTATTAAAGCCTGGATAGAATCTTTCCGCCTGCGCACACTTCCTTTGGCTTTGGCATGCACGGGAATGGGAAGTATTCTTGCAGCCGGCTTCCGGTTATTTAATCTGAAAGTTTTTATTCTTACTTCAGCTACAGCTATTCTCTTGCAAATACTTTCTAACCTGGCTAACGATTACGGCGATACTATCCATGGTGCCGATAATGAAGAGAGGGTAGGTCCACAACGCGCTTTGCAAAGTGGTCGGATTACTATGCCTGCTATGCGCAATGCAATAATCATTTGTGCAACACTTGCACTTTTTTGTGGCTGCTGGTTATTACATGAAGCAACAAAAGGATTGGGCATATATGTATTCATTTCATTTTTAGCTCTCGGCTTGCTTTCTATTGCAGCTGCTATACGTTACACGGTAGGTAAAAACCCTTATGGTTACGCAGGGTTGGGTGATGTTTCAGTTTTCTTCTTTTTTGGCATAGTTGGAGTAGCAGGAACATTCTATCTCCATGTTCATTCATTACCTGCCAGTGTATTGCTCCCTGCTGCTGCCTTAGGGTTTTTAAGTGCAGGTGTACTCAACATAAATAATATGCGCGATGTTGTAAATGATGCAGCATCAGGTAAAAGAACATTAGTAGTCCGTATAGGAATCGACCAGGCTAAAAGGCACCACCTTCTTCTAATTGTTTCTGCAGTTCTTTGCATGGTAACATTTACATTAATGCATTATAGTTCAATATGGCATTGGTCTTTTTTAATAGCGGTGCCATTGCTTTTTATTCAGGTTAAGAACATTATAAAAGAAGAATCATCAGGGATGGATAAGTATTTGAAACAGCTATCGCTCACCACTCTCTTAATGGTTATTTGTGTGGCTGTGAGCATTGTTTTTTACTCCTATGTATAAGGCTCGTTATAAAAAACATATCCTAAGCTTTAAGCGCCCATCTGGGACTTCAAGGGGAGTGCTTACAGAAAAAGATACCTACTATATTATCCTGGAACAGGATTCTAATTCTTCAATTGGAATTGGAGAATGCAGCACACTAAAGGGTTTAAGCCTGGATGATAATGAAGGCTATGAAAAGATGCTAAAGCATGCTTGTGATAACATCAATGAATACATATTGAATCCTCATGAAAGTCTTGTTGAATGGCCGTCTATCTGTTTTGGTGTGGAGACTGCTCTGCAGGATTTGAAGGGTGGGGGCAACCGCATTTTGTTTCCATCTGAATTTACAGAAGGCAAGCAAGGTATTTATATCAACGGCTTAATTTGGATGGGTAGCTTTGATTTTATGCAAGAGCAATTAAATGCAAAAACTAAAGAAGGATTTAAATGCATAAAGATCAAAATAGGCGGTATTGCATTTGAAGAGGAGTTGGAATTGCTTACTCAATTAAGAGAGCATTACCCTGATATAGAACTACGACTTGATGCGAACGGTGCGTTTGCACATGAAGATGCATTGAGGAAGCTGGAACAGTTGTCTAGGTTCAATATACATTCTATAGAGCAGCCTATTATGGCCGGCTCACCAAGAAAGATGGCTGAGATATCTAGAGAATCTCCTATACCCATTGCATTAGATGAAGAACTAGTTAATGAGTTTTTAATGTTTGGAAAAGAGATGTTGATTTCGGAAATTGAACCGCAATATCTAATTCTAAAGCCATCGTTGTTAGGTGGTTTTTCCGGCACTCAGGAATGGATAGACTTAGCAAATGAATTTGGAATAAAATGGTGGATCACCTCTGCCTTAGAATCGAATATTGGGTTGAATGCTATTGCGCAATGGACACAAATGCTCAATAATGATATGCCACAGGGCTTAGGTACTGGACAATTATATACCAACAATATTGCTTCCCCCTTGGTGATTGAAGATTCAAAGCTGTGGTACAAAGGTTCCTGGAATGTGGATGAGATTTTAAAGGGCAAATAATAATGCAGTATCAAAGCCTAAAATTAAATGGTAAGAATTACTCGAAAGATGAGTTGGTACTTTTAGTTAAGAGCAAACTGGAGCAAAATAAACTTAGCGAATATGAGCGTTCGCTATTTTCATTTATAAAGGAATGGTTAGCGCTGGGAATCACCATTAAGCTTAAAACATCAGGATCTACAGGTGTTCCTAAGCGGGTCACTGTCCGTAAGGAGCAGATGATTGCAAGTGCAAAAATGACTTGTAAGTATTTTCATCTTACCCCAAAATCAAATCTGTTGCTTTGCCTTTCTGCTGATTTCATAGCTGGTAAAATGATGGTTATACGTGCATTAGTGAGTGGGGCAAACCTTATTGTCGTTGAACCGAATGGCAATCTGTTGAAAGGATTAAAACAGAAAATAGATTTCTTAGCTATGGTCCCTTTGCAGGTTGAGAATTCACTTTCAGGCACTGCTACCAGAAAGGTATTTGAGAATATAACTAGTGTTATTGTTGGCGGTGCAGCAATATCTCATTCACTTGAAAAGGCAGTTAGTAAAAGCAGAAACAAAGTTTACGCAACTTTTGCAATGACTGAGACATTAAGCCATATTGCGCTAAGAAAATTGAGTAGAAAGCAAAAAACAGATGTTTTTGAATTGCTCCCTGGTATCAAGATCAAGAGAGATAAAAGAGGGTGCATGGTAGTAAATGCTCTCAAATTAAACGACAACTCTATAAGTACTAATGATGTTATAGAGATAGTTGACAAGAATCATTTCCGTTGGTTAGGGCGTTACGATAATGTTATCAATAGCGGAGGGATAAAGATATTTCCTGAGAGGATAGAAGGGAAAATATCAAAACTAATCCCCAATAACCGGTTTTTTATTGCCTCTTTACCTGATAATAAGCTAGGTGAAAAAGTAGTACTTGTAATAGAGGGAATGGCTGTGAACAAAGTAAATGAGGTAAGGAATAAGGTTGAGAAAACTTTAAGTAAGTATGAAAGGCCTAAAGATTATTTGGTTCTGAAAGAGTTTATAGAAACACCCAATGGAAAAGTCAAAAGACAGGAGACTTTGAAACTGATAAAAAATTATCTTTAGCATTATGAATACAGCCGCAAAAGTAATATTGGGGATTTTTACATTTCTCCCCGTTCTATTATTGATATTGTTTTTCTATAATTTCTTTCAGGCCATTATGCATTTTGCTCCTCAAATAGATAGCGGGCATATGCAGAAGCCTACAACAGAGGAGATCTTGAATATTATTGCGCCTTTAGCTCTTTATATTATACTTATGTCTTTGGTTACATTGGGTTTGCTTGTGTTTTATATTGTACACGCGATTAATAATAAGAACATTGATAGTTCTGAGCGGGTTATATGGGTGCTACTTTTTGTATTTATTGGCTTAATTGCTTTCCCTATTTACTTCTTTGCAAGGATCAATAAACAGCAACCACCTGCTGCGGTTGTTTAAATATTTCTTACCTTTGCGCCATGCAAATCAAAACGGATATATTTCATTATTGTGCTGAAGGCTTTAATTATAAGGCTTCTGGCACTATTTCCGTTTCTTATTGGTGGTGGAGCTAAGTAAACAGGCTCTTACTGCTATTCTTTAAAATTATTAGTTTTTCTGCAGAAAGAGTATCACGCAAAGTGAGGCTATTTATTATTATTTTTATATCGAATTATGGAACAGAAAATAAGGAATACACAAGTGGCGGTTATAGCAGGTCCCTGCTCAATAGGCGAAAAAAACCTGCCTGAAGTTTACACTCTCTCCGAAATGGAAGTAAAGAACCGTTTTGGGGAAGTGCAAAAGGCCATAACGGGTGTGCGTATAGTTGGTGTTAAGTCACGTACTTCATATACCGAGAAAGAAGGCTCAATGGGTATAGACCGTGAGGTGTTTGTGAATAACATGAGGACGTATGCCAGTGGCGGGGGAATAAAGGACATGAAGATGCTACCCAGTATTCAAGTGACCGATGAGTTTATTAAGAAGACAGGTATGATGGTTGCAACCGAGATTGTGGCACCCTTGATACAGGTTCCGCTTTGCGATAAAGTATTAAGAGATCATGAACTGTTATTATGGACACCTGCAGTACTTCAAATTGGCTGGAACCTGATGGAAATGTATGAGTGTAGTAAGCACAATGCATGGAAGCTCGGAATCAAGAATCCGAAATGGGTTGGTAAGGATGGAAGTGATGGTTATAATAGCATGGAGAAAACCTGGTTAGGTATCGGTACCTATGTGCCACAGATTAGTGATATTATATATATACATCGCGGAGTGGATGTTGCTGAACGTGGATTATACAGAAATCTGCCTTTGCATGATTCCGCAAGAAAAGTTAAAAGGGATAGCGGCAAGAAGATGTATTTCGACCCATCGCATACTTTCGGGCCTAAGATGAAAGATAAGATTGTGGAAGGCACATTGGAAGCTATGCAGATGATGGTTGCTGAAGATGAATATTTATATGACGGGATACTTATAGAAGCCGGTACATCACAGACGGATACGGAGCAGCATATTACCCATGCTGAGCTAAAGATACTGATAGATGCATTATCTAAGTTCCGCGATATTGTTCCACCCAATGAACAAAAGGCCTCTGTTTCAACTGGTAAAAAAGCGGGCTGATAATCATGAAAACGAAGTTGAGGGAACATACAAGGCTTACAGTTTCCCAGAACAAAGTGTCGGTACCTATTTATGTAGGCAATGATATTTATTCTGAGGTAACGAAGCTTATTCCGCTAAAGTCTTTTTCACGTGTGAGTGTGCTGATGGATAAGAATGTGGCGTACCACTGGGGAGAATCGATACATAAAGTATTTGGAAAGGATGCGGTGTATATAATTATACCTGCCGGAGAAGAACATAAAGATATTACTACTGTTGCCAAGATTCTAACTTCATTGGTAAAGCAAGGATTCGATAGGAAATCGTTACTGGTTAATATTGGTGGAGGCATGGTATGTGATATTGGCGGATTTGTAGCCAGTACATATATGCGTGGCATTTCATTTGTGAATATGCCAACAACGCTGCTCGCACAAACCGATGCGGCTATTGGCGGAAAGACAGGAATAGATTTTGGAGGTTTTAAGAATATGGTAGGTACTTTTACTCACCCGCTTGCAATTATCTGCGATACGTTGTTCTTATCTACTTTACCTGAACGAGAGTTTCGTTCCGGTTTTGCTGAGGTAATTAAACATGCTCTTATTGCTGATAAAAAGCTTTACACCGATCTGTATGCATCAGATTTCGGTGATATGGATGAGCAGAAGCTTGCTAAGATATTGGCACGTTCATGTGATATAAAATGCAATGTGGTTTCGAAAGATGCGGAAGAACAGGGCTTGAGAAAGGTATTGAACTTCGGGCATACAGTGGGACACGCTATAGAGATGATAAGCCATGATACTGCAAACCCGCTACTACATGGCGAAGCTATTTCTATTGGTATGATTGCAGAAGCAAGATTATCGTTATTGGCTGGGCTTATTACCAACGGAGATTTTAAGAACGTAGAGAAGATAATTGCAAGAGCGAATTTGCCTGCAAAGGTGAGCCGTTCTTTCAAAAAGAAGATGTACGAAAAAATGCTGGGAGATAAGAAGAACGAAAGCAAAAAGATAAAATGGGTGTTACTGAATGGCATTGGAAAAGCAGTAATTGATGAAGAACAACCTGAGAAACTGATAAATAAAGCAATAGACTATATACTAACCTAAATGACACAAGCGACAAAGACCATAGCAACAGTTCATCCGCTTGTAAAGCCTATTGAGGCTAAAGTACAGGTACCCGGCTCTAAAAGTTTTACCAATAGGGCATTGATAGTTGCTGCCCTTGCAGATGGTATTACCACATTGCAGGGTGCATCAGATTCAAATGATAGCAGGATATTGATTACTCTTCTTGATAGGCTTGGTGTTGAAATAATAGAGCAAGATGGAGTTGTTCAAGTGAGAGGTAATGGCGGAAAGTTCGATGAGTTTAACGGGGTATTGAATGTGGAAGACGCCGGAACTGTTATGCGATTTCTTACAGCACTCTGTTCTATAGTACCCGGAGAAATAACCATTGAGGGCTCAGACCGAATGAACCATCGCCCGATAAAAGAATTGGTTGATGCGCTTAAAAAGCTTGGTGCTGAGATTACGTATTCCGATAATGATGGCTACCCTCCAATTAAAATAAATGGCGGAACTATTAACGGTGGTAATGTTCATGTGAACGGAAATGTAAGCAGCCAGTTTGTTTCTGCTTTGCTTATGATTGCTCCTGCACTAAGTACAGATACTGAAATAGTAATAGATGGCGAGCAGGTTTCAGAACCATATATCGACATGACTACTTCAGTAATGAAAGAGTTTGGAATGGATGTGGAAAAATCAGGCAAGCATTATTTTGTAGGTGGTAATAAGGCATATAAAGGAACTAAGTATAAAGTTGAGGGGGATGCTTCTGCTGCATCGTATATGCTGGCAATAGCGGCGCTTACCCAGAGTAAAATAGCAGTAACAAATGTTTCTGCTAACAGTTTGCAAAGCGATGCGCGTTTTGTGAAGATACTTAAGCAGATGGGTTGTACAGTAGGTGATAAAGAATACTTAGAAGTTACAGGAACCAATACACTTAAGGCGATTGAAGTGAATATGCAAACTATGCCCGATACGGCTCAAACACTGGCTGTTTTGGCTGCATTTGCAAAAGGCGAAACGATTATTACCGGATTGAAGACATTACAATTGAAAGAAAGTAAACGCATTACTGCCTTGCAAATGGAACTCGAAAAAATGGGTATTGAGTGCGAGGCAGGCAATGACTTTATAAAAATAAAAGGTGGCGCACCTAAGGCTGCCACTATAAGCACGTATAGCGATCATCGTATGGCTATGGCATTTGCAATAGCCGGGATGAAGGTGGAAGGTATTGGTATTGAATCTCCTGAAGTGGTTAAGAAGTCATATCCCGGTTTTTGGGAAGCTCTTAAGTCGATTGGTGTAAATGTTGAGATGAAATGAAAAACATTGCACTGATAGGTTTTATGGGAGCAGGCAAGAGCACTGTGGCTGAGCTATTGGCCAAAAAGCTGAATGCCAATTTGGTTGAAACGGATACGGAAGTATTGCGTCTATCAGGTTTTTCCAACATTAATGAAATATTTGATGAGAAAGGTGAAGAGTATTTTAGGGAATTGGAAGAGAAAGCTATTGAAGCAGCTGTAAAAGACGGGAATACTATTATTTCATGTGGCGGTGGTGTGATAAATAAGAAGCAGAGCATGGAGGTTTTAAAAGGAAATGCTGATGTGGTTTTCTTGCATGCAAGTTTTGAAAAGATTAAAGACAGGCTAAAGAACACAACTACACGCCCTTTATTCAGGCAGGAGGAAAAAGCAATGTTGTTATATGCCCAAAGACTTTCTGCATATAGGGAATATGCTCATGATATGATTGATACAGATGATAAAACTCCGGAAGAGGTCGTGCAAATAATTATTGATAAATTCGGTTCTACCTATGGCCACTGATGCACACAAGAAAATATGCCTGGTGATAGGTGACCATGTGGGGCGTTCGCTTTCTCCTGCCATGCATAATGCTGCATATAAAGCTTTGGGGATTGATTCTCAATATGAATTTAAACTAATGCGAATTGCTGCTACTGAACTTAAGCAGGGGATAAAAGAGATAAGAGCAAATGGTATTCATGCATTTGCGGTTACTATCCCGCATAAGGAAGCTATTATGCAATACCTTAATGAAATTAATGATGAAGCAAGGCACATTGGTGCGGTAAATACAGTATTGAATGTAAATGGCAAGCTGATAGGATATAATACGGACTACTATGGCGCCATGGAAAGCTTGAAGCAACACGTTTCGCTTTCTAACAAAAAAGTAGCTGTATTGGGCTCAGGCGGCTCAGCAAGAGCAATTGTATACGGACTCACAAAAGGGAAATGCAGTGTAATAATCTATAGCCGCAATACTGAAAAAGCAGATGAGTTGGCTGAATCTTTTGGCTGCAAAGTGAAAAGTTGGGAGCAACGCAATAATCTACAGGCAGATATTATTATTAATACGACTCCTATTGGTAAAGAAGGAGAGGCTCTGCCAATTGATGAAAGTATTATTCAGAAAGAGCAAATTGTGTTTGATGTAAATTATAGTGTTAACGGAACTTCCCTGGCACATGCTGCGGAAAGAAAAGGTGCAGTAAATGTTGATGGATTGGAAATGCTGTTAAGACAAGGAATGATGCAATTTGAATTATATACGGGCTTGAAAGCCCCTGAACAAGCAATGCGTAACGCTCTAAAAAATGAATTAAACCATGTCACTACCATTTAAAATTTGCCCTGTTGTTAGAGGGAGCACTATCCAGTTGTTTCTTAAGAACCTTAAAGAGGCTGAACGTATTTCGCCTCTGATAGAACTTCGAGTAGATACGATTAAAGGGTTCAAGGAGGACGATGTTAAGCTCTTGAAGAAAAGTACGAAGGCTGCTGCCATATTTACCTGCCGCCATGTTAGCGAAGGTGGTGAGTTTGCCGGAGATAAAAAAGTACAACACGCTATTCTAAAAAAAGCTTTCCAAGCAGGATTTAAGTTTGTTGATATTGCTTACGGTAATAGTATGATAAAGAGTTTGTCCTCAAAGGAAAAGAAGAAATTGGTATTGTCTTATCATTCGTTCCAAAATACTCCTTCATTCAAATCACTAAAGGCGACTCTAAAAAAAATGCGTAAAGCAAAGCCTGCAGTTATTAAGATGGCTACTATGGTCAAGAAGGAAAAGGACATTCTAATCCTCGCTGACTTATTAAGTGAACGAAAGGCAGCAGAGGATATTATTTTAATCGGAATGGGTAAGGAGGGCATGATGACAAGGATATTATTCCCATTGATGGGTAGTTATCTCACTTATGTTGCTATTGGAAAAGATAAGATCGCTCCTGGGCTTATGACCTACAAGGAGATGCGGGAAATTTATAATGCCATTACTAAATCATAGTACTATGCCTGGAAATTCTTTCGGACAATTATTTAGTATAACTACTTTCGGAGAATCGCACGGAGCTGCAGTAGGTGTGGTGGTTGATGGCTGCCCTCCTGGACTTAAGTTATCTGAAAAGGACATTCAGCCAGACTTAGATCGTCGTAAACCCGGACAAAGTAAAATCACTACTCCGCGTAAAGAAGCGGATACTATTCACATTCTATCAGGAGTATTTCAAGGTAAAACCACGGGTACACCTATCTTGCTGATTGCGTTCAATAAAGATGCAAAGTCATCTGATTACGAAGCAATGAAGGATATCTATCGCCCATCTCATGCTGATTATACATATGATCTAAAATATGGCCTGCGTGACTGGAGAGGTAGTGGGCGTGCATCAGCCAGAGAAACATTGGCAAGAGTAGCAGCAGGTGCAATTGCTAAAAAGTATTTGTTTGAGAAATTCGGAACGGAGTGCATAAGTTTTGTGGAACAGGTTGGAGATATCAAGACTGGCATAGAGCTAAGCAAAGTAACTCCGCAGGCAATCGAGAAAAGTATTGTCCGTTGCCCTGATAAGGCTATTGCGGATAAAATGATCAAATTGATTGAGAAAGTGAAGAGTGATGGTGACTCAATAGGTGGAGTAGTGAAAGGATTGATCAAGAACCCGCCTCCGGGTATTGGTGAGCCTGTATTTGATAAGCTCCCTGCTGATCTAGGCAAGGCCATGCTAAGCATTAATGCAGTAAAAGGTTTTGAGTTTGGCTCGGGTTTTGATGGAGTGAGTATGAGAGGAAGTGAGCATAACGATTTGTTTACCCTTAACAAGAATAAAATTGCCAAATCATCAAATAATGCCGGTGGTACATTAGGCGGTATTTCTACAGGAGAAGATATTTATTTCCGGGTTGCATTTAAGCCGGTTGCTACTATTTCAAAATCACAAAAGACCGTAACTAGGACTTCTAAGCATGCGACATTAGCTGCCGAAGGTAGACATGACCCTTGCGTATTACCTAGAGCAGTTCCTATTGTAGATGCAATGTCAGCACTTGTTATTATGGATCATTACCTACGTCATAAAGCACAGAATTTGTAAGTGATGTTAAAGACCAAAGCCAACGTATCAGAAATTAAAAACCCGAGCTATATTGAGTTGGGCAGATTAGATTTTTTTGCTCTATTTAAAAAGGTTGAGAAAGAATTTGATACATGCTTTTTGCTTGAGTCTTTAGGAGAGAATGCAAAGGACGCACGTTATTCGGTTATTGGTTTTGCTCCATCTACTATTATCAGCGCTGAAGACAAAACCTTGTATATAAACGGTGAAAAGCAATTTTCGGAGAACCCATATTTTGAATTAAGGAATTTTATCCCCAAGCATTATGTGGCTCCTCCTGTTTTCTCTGGTGGATTGGTGGGGTATATCAGCTACGATGCAATGACTCTGTTTGAATCAGCATTGTCTATAAAACCACACAAGAGCTTTCCTCTTTTCCTTTTTGGATTATATGACGATGGATTGGTATACGATAAGACTACAGGAATTACCTCTTACTTCTTTCATACCGAGAATCGCTCTGAGTTAATTAGGAAATTGATTGAAGGAACGCAGCCAGCAAAAGCTTCTCTTAAGATTAAAGAGAAAGGCTATAGCATGACGAAAGAACGTCATCATGAGGCTGTGAAGGAAGTAATTGAAGAAATTAAGAAGGGTAATACCTTCCAATGCCAGGTTGGTTTTAAGCGCCAGTTTAATGTGGAAGGAGATACCATACAATTATATGAGGGACTTAGGGATATAAATCCTTCACCACATATGTATTATTTGAAGTTTAAGGAGAAAATTATAATTGGTGCAAGCCCTGAATTATTGTTGAATATTCACGATGGGGTAATGGAAACATATCCGCTGGCAGGAACTATTAAACGTGGTAAAACTGTAGAGAAGGATATGGAACTTGCACAAACTATGCTCACTGACCCCAAAGAATTAGCAGAGCACAGAATGTTGGTTGACCTGCACAGAAATGATTTGGGAAAGGTTGCTCGTATTGGCACAGTTAGGATATCGAGATTGATGGAAGTGAAGCGTTATAGCCATGTGCAACATATATCTAGCGAAGTTATGGGTATCATTTCTCCCGATGAGGATATGTTCTCGGCATTGGCAGCCACTTTCCCTGCAGGAACATTATCGGGCACGCCAAAGATAGAATCAATGAAAATAATTGAGAGGCTGGAACAAAACCCTCGCGGCCCTTATGGTGGTGCAATAGGTTATTTTGGTTTTAATGGCGATTGCAAAATGGCAATTCCTATCCGTTCTATGTTTATTAGCGATGGCGAAGGTTATACACAGGCATCGGGCGGAATTGTATGGGATTCTACTCCGCTGGGAGAATACAACGAGATATTAAGTAAGCTTGCCGGAATGCAGAAAGCAATAGACCCGTTTTTAAACAAATAAAAAATGATAACCCTTGAAAAAATAAAATTCTATAAGGAGCATTATTGGAACTACCAAGATACAATGAATGGTTATCCGAACCAGTTGAAAGGTATAGAAGGTATTCTTTCTAATGAAGATTTATCTTATTTTTTGAGATTAATATCCGATATGTTTTATGTAAAGAAGGACTTGGCTTCTACGGAATGGATTGATAGGTTAAATGAAAATCTAAAAAAAAAGCTGCGATAATGAGGAAACGATTAAAGAGATGTGGAAGCTTAGAGATTATATTGAGGAAATTGAAAAGATTGAGAAAAGAAAACGGAATGAAATATGAAAGTTCTGATCATAGATAATTACGATTCATTCACCTACAATCTTTACCAGATGGTGGGTGATTTGCTCATGCAGCAAAATAAGGCCAATGTGCTTAATGTTTGCCGTAATGATAAGATTTCACTGAGCGAGATAAAGAAGAATTACAATAAAATAATTCTTTCACCTGGCCCGGGTAACCCAGCTGATAAGGCCTATTTTGGCGTGTGTGCTGAGGTATTACTAAATCCTCAAAAGGATTTACCTGTACTTGGAGTATGCCTGGGTATGCAGGGTATGGCTCATTATTTTGGTGGCAAGGTAGTTCCATCTAACCAACCCATGCATGGCAAAACAAGTCCGATAAAGCATGATGAGAAAGGTGTGTTTAAGAATATACCCCAATCTGTGCAGATAATGCGCTACCACTCGCTTATGGTAGAAAGGGAATCATTGCCAGCCACATTAGAGATAACTGCTTATACTAACGATACTACAAAAGAAATTATGGGCCTTCGCCATAAACAATACCCTATAGAAGGTATACAGTTTCATCCTGAGTCGTTCGCGACGCAGGAAGGTAGTACAATGCTTAAAAACTTTCTTTTTAATTAAAATGGCAGTAGCTAATCCAATATCATATAGCAAGCTGATAAAAGAGAAAAAGCGACTATCGGCCCAGGAAGCTTATCAAATGCAGAATGCAATCCTTAGGGGTTCACTGGATAATAAAGAACTGGTTAAGATCTTTTCTGCCATGGGCCGCCGTTATCCTACCCAGGAAGAAATGGAGGGGATCATTAAGGCAACACGTGAATCAATGATTGAAGTGCCAATAAAAGCTGATGCATTGGACATTGTGGGTACAGGAGGAGATGGCCTAAGGACATTTAATATTTCTACCGTTGCATCCGTTGTATGTGCTGCCTGCGATGTCCCGGTAATTAAGCATGGCAGCCGATCTGCCAGCAGCCGCTGCGGTAGTGCTGATGTGCTTGAGGCATTAGGTGTGAATATTGTGCTCAGCTCGGACCATGCAGTAGAATGTTTCAACGAATTAGGTTTTGTGTTTTTATTTGCCCAGCGTTTTCATCCGGCTATGAAAAATGTAGCCGAAGCACGTAAACAATATGGTAAGAGAACATACTTCAATATACTTGGTCCACTGGTAAACCCTGCCGGGGTGAGCCACCAAACCTTGGGAGTATTTGATAAGAAGATAACCTCATTAATGGGTGAAGCTGCTGTAAAAGCAGGTGTTAAGCGCCTATGGGCTGTTAGGAGTAATGATGGAATGGATGAAATAAGTCTTTTCTCTTTGCCTAAGATTGTTGAGTTTTCAAAGCAATCGCCTGAAGGCAGTGAAAAGAAAATAAAATACAAATTACGTAGAGCTAGCTTGGCCGAAATACAGATAACGAATGTAACCCAGAGCGCTAAGATCATTTTGGATATATTGAACAACAAGGCAACCGAAGTGCAAACGCAGACTGTTATTATTAATGCTGCAGTTGGGCTCATGACCTTTGGTAAGACTGATGATTTAGAAGTGGCTAAAGAAATGGCAGCCGAGGCTATTAAGTCTGGTAAGGCATTAAAGAAACTGAACAGACTTATTGCAGCATCAAACTATGTATAGCAAAACGGGAACTATATTAGATGCTATTTGCGACAAGAAGGTAGAAGAAGTATCTGCTATCTCAGCTACTGATTTCCAATTGTGGAAAGAGGCTGCAAGAATCGCCCCAACAAGTAATGGAATAAAATTTTCTATTGCAATTACGCAAAAGAGGCCAGGCATTATTGCAGAGATTAAAAAGGCTTCTCCTTCGGAAGGTGTTATCAGAAAAGATATAGATGTAAGCGGTATTGCCCAGGCATATATGCAGAATGGGGCTTCCGCTATTTCTGTGGTGACCGATAAACAATTCTTTCAAGGAGATATCGAATGGATAAAGGAAATTAAGAAGGCGGTTTCATTGCCTGTCATTCGCAAAGATTTTGTGATTGATGAAAAGCAGGTATATGAATCAAAGGCAGCAGGAGCAGATGCTGTGTTGCTGATTGCTGCAATACTTGATGAAGCGAAACTAAAGGACTTATATGCTTTATGTTATGAGTTAGGAATAGAATCATTAGTAGAGGTCCATACCTTGCAGGAGCTTGAGAAGGCAATGAGGATAGGTGCAGAAATTATTGGGATAAACAACCGCAACCTGAAAAGCTTTGGGGTTGATAATTCTACTTTCTCCTCCATTGCGGAACATATTCCAAACGATAAAATAGTTGTAGCAGAATCAGGCATCCATTCCCGTGAGGACCTGCTTTATATGAAGAATGCTAATGCAGATGCTGTGCTTATCGGCACCCACTTTATGCGTGCACCTGATCCGGGTAAAGCTTTAGTTGAACTTATTGCAGGCATACAATGAAAAGGATTCAGATAAAATTCTGTGGGATGAAGGCTAAGAACGATATTGCATATGCAATAGAGCTTGGAGTGGATTACCTTGGTTTTGTTGTTGACTTTCCTAAAAGCCCAAGAAGCATAACTTTAAAACAATTCCTGCAAACGGCGGAATGGGTGAAGAAGACTAAAAGGAGCAAATGCAGAGTAGTAGCTGTGACTGTTAATATGCCTTTAACCGATATTTTCAAGATTACGAAAAGTGGATTTGTGGATGTTATTCAGTTGCACGGAGATGAACAATTGGAACTTGTTAAAAAGATAAAAGGGATTGAGGTATGGAAAGCATGGAACAATAAGGGCAAAGGCGATGTGTTGGAAATGAGTAAGCATGTGGATAGAATATTGCTCGACTCAGGTAGTGCAGTAGAAAAGGCTAATAATAAGTCCGGTGAGTTTGATGGATTTACCTTGTATAAAAAGCTATCGGCGAAAAAAATAAAGCTTGTGCTTTCCGGCGGGATTGATGTAAAGAATGTTACTGGTTATCTTGATAAACTAAAGCCAGAAATTATAGATATATCAAGAGGGATAGAAATATCACCGGGTAAGAAGAGCAAAATAAAAATGAAAAAAATTATAAATGCAGTGAATGACTACTATTCATGAAAAAAAATAAAGAACGCAAAGGCTATTTTGGGGATTTCGGCGGGCAGTATGTCCCTGAGACCCTTATGGCACCTTTGGAGGAGCTTGAAAGAGCGTATTTGAAATTATCGAATGATAAGAACTTTAAAAAGGAGTTATCTGATTGGCTCACCAATTTTGTAGGAAGGCCAACGCCATTGTATTTTGCAAAACAACTCACACAAAAGACAGGCGGTGCAAAGATTTATTTAAAGCGTGAAGACCTTACCCATACCGGTGCGCATAAAATTAATAATGCACTCGGGCAAGCTTTGTTAGCCAAGCACATGGGCAAAAAGCGATTGATTGCAGAGACAGGTGCAGGCCAACATGGAGTAGCTACAGCTACCGTAGCAGTGGCTTTAGGTATGGAATGTGTGGTGTATATGGGTACAGTAGATATTGAAAGACAGCAACCCAATGTGCAGCGCATGAAATTATTGGGTGCTCAAGTTGTGCCTGTATCTGCGGGGAGCAAAACTTTAAAAGATGCCATTAACGAAGCCATACGCGATTGGGTGACGAATATTAATACATCCCATTATCTAATAGGCTCTGTGCTTGGCCCGCATCCTTACCCGACCATTGTGCGTGACTTTCAAAAGATAATCGGAGAAGAATCAAGAAAACAAATAAAGGAACAAGCAAATCGCTTGCCTGATTATTTGGTTGCTTGTGTGGGCGGTGGAAGTAATTCAATCGGATTATTCTATGATTTTTTGAAAGAGAAAAATATTAAGATTATTGGAGTAGAGGCAGGTGGTATTAGTATAAAAAGCAAGAAGCATGCGGCTCGTTTTGCAGGTGGAAGGCCAGGTATATTGCATGGCACTTTCTCTTACGTATTGCAAGATAAGTTCGGACAGATAACCGAAACACATAGCATATCGGCAGGGCTTGATTACCCTAGCATTGGTCCGGAGCATGCAGATTTATACAAAACTAAAAGAGTAGAATACGATTACGTAACAGATGAAGAAGCATTAAAAGCATTTATGCTGTTGGCACAAACCGAAGGCATTATCCCTGCATTGGAATCATCGCATGCTGTGGCTTATGCAGTGAAACTGGCAAAAAAGCTACCTAAGGATAAGATCATAATTGTAAACCTGTCGGGTAGGGGAGATAAGGATTTGGCGCAGGCTATACACCACATTCAAAAGATGAAACTATGAGCAAATTTATCGATACATTCAGCAAAGCAAAGAAAGAAGGTAAGCCAGCCTTCATGCCATTTTTAGTGGCTGGTGATCCTGATTTTGAAACAAGTCTTTCTATTTTCCGCGCTATTGCTCCGTACGCAGATATGCTCGAAATCGGCTTCCCCTATTCTGACCCGTTGGCTGATGGCCCAACTATTCAGGCTGCTGATGAGAGGGCATTGCATTCTGGAATTGATACAGAGAATGTATTCTCTCTGATAAGTGAGATCCGTTCGTTTTATAAAGGTCCGATCTCTGTATTGGTTTATGCCAATTTGGTTTACCAATATGGCATAGATACGTTTTATAAGCAAGCGCTTAAGTGCGGAATTGACGGAGTACTTATTCCCGATGTGCCCTATGAGGAATCGGAGCAATTTGTAAAAGCTGCTAAGAAGCATAAAGTAGCTCCAGTTTTTATGGTTACCCAAACCACCAACGAAGCAAGACTAAAGAATATACTTCAACATGCAGAAGGATATTTGTACTTAGTTTCTGTATTAGGTGTAACGGGTAGCCGTACCTCTATGGGAAATGATACCTATGATTTTATTAGGAGAATACGAAAGCATACCAAGCTTCCGCTAGCATTGGGTTTTGGAATCTCTAAAAAGGAACATATTACCAATGCCGCTAAAGCAGGGATTGATGGAGTGATAGTGGGCAGTGCAATTATAAAAATACTGGAAGCTAATCTGGCAAACCCAAAACAAGCTACTAAGAAGATTGGGGTGTATATAGAAGAGCTTATCTCTTAAACAGGCTCTCTACGAATTCCTGTCTATCGAACATGCGCAGGTCTTCCATTTTTTCTCCCACGCCAATGTAACGCACCGGTATTTTAAACTGGTCCGATATTCCAATTACCACACCGCCTTTAGCTGTACCATCTAGTTTAGTAAGCGCTAATGCAGTTACATCCGTTGCTTTAGTAAACTCTTTACACTGTTCTACTGCATTTTGCCCGGTAGATGCATCTAATACTAACAATACTTCGTGAGGTGCACTAGGGACAACCTTCTGCATAACACGTTTTATTTTCGTAAGTTCATTCATCAAACCCGCTTTATTATGCAAACGTCCTGCAGTATCTATTATCACAATATCTGCTTTTTGAGCTACAGCAGATTGCACAGCATCGTATGCCACAGCTGATGGATCGGCACCCATACCACGAGATACAATAGGAACATCAACTCGTTTTGCCCAAATAGTTAACTGGTCGACTGCTGCCGCACGGAAAGTATCTGCTGCACCAAGTACAACCTTTAATCCTGCTTTTTTGAAATTGTTTGCCAGTTTGCCAATGGTAGTTGTTTTACCCACACCATTCACACCTACCACCATAATGACATAAGGTACGCCTTCCGGTAGTTCCGGGGTTGTATTATTGCTTGCTGTTAAAAGTGCAGACATTTCCTCTTTCAGCATGCTGTATATCTCGCCGCTTTGAATGTTTTTGTTTTTGGCAACTCGGGCTTGCAGGTTTGCAATTATCTTGGCTGATGTGGTTGTACCCACATCCGATGCAATAAGTGTTTCTTCAATATTATCTAATACCTCAGTATCTATTGTTGCTTTGCCCGATATGGCTTTTGCCAGCCTTGCAAAAAAACCTTCCTTGGTTTTTGTCAGCCCAATATCCAGTCCACTCGATTCCTTTTTGCCGAAAAATATCTCCTTTAGCTTCATAGTTATTTTTTGCCCATCATCATATTATTAAACTCCTTCGATTGTCCTTTTGGTATTGAAAGCGTTTTCCAGTCTTTGTCTTTTTGAATTTTAGCAAGGTACACTATCTGTCCTATATGAGACGAATAATGAGCCAATTGCCTTTGAAGTGCTTGTATAACAGTATGGTCTTCGCTGCGGATTTTCACAATCTTGTCAAGATCTTCAACTTTTAATGAGTTAAGAGTATCGGTAAAGCATTTCCAGCCTTCTTCCCACCTTTTCATAAGGGCAGCCTTAGTCATGATATCCGAAGGAACAAACTCAGCATCACGGTCACGGAAATCTTTTTCACCGTCTGTAGTAAGGAAGTCGGTCCAGCGCGAAAGCATATTGCCCCATAAATGCTTTACAATAGCTGCAATACTGTTTGATTCAGGTGAAGGTGCCCAAGAAATTTGTTCGTCGTTAAGCTGGGCTATGGCATCTTCGGCCTGCTTTTTATATTGCAGAAATACTTTCTTAGTGGTTTCCAGGTAGTGTTGTGCGTCCATATGTAAATAAAAAAGCTTCCTCCGGGTTACGAAGAAAGCTCTACTAAGGAATTTTATATAATTACTTCGCTTCTTTAAGGAAGTCCTTTACGTGGTCCTTGTGTACGATTTCTTCTTTAAAGGTGAGGTAGCCCGATTTAGAGGACTTTACCATTTTAATAACCTTTACGAAATCTTTACCCTTACCTGTTTTAAATGTTGCAACTGTCTTTTTTGCCATGACGTTTACGTATTAGTAGGTTACTTAATTTCTTTGTGAACAGTCATTTTCCTAAGAACGTAGTTGTATTTCTTCAACTCAATACGTTCAGGGGTATTCTTCTTGTTCTTGGTAGTAATATACCTTGATGTGCCTGGTTGGCCACTTGCTTTATGTTCGGTGCATTCTAGTATTACCTGTATGCGATTACCTTTTCTCCTTGCCATGATGCGTAGGTTTTAGTTCTTGGTTGATTTATTTCATGAAGCCTTTTTCCCTGGCTTCTTTCAGGCAGGCGTAAATGCCCCTTCTGTTAATTATCTTAATAGCAGAAGTAGATACCTTAACGGTTACCCATTTCTTCTCTTCCGGCACATAAAAGCGTTTCTCTTGCAGGTTTGGGTTAAACTTGCGCTTGCTCTTACGGTTAGAGTGGGAAACATTGTTTCCTACCATCGCCTTTTTCCCTGTAATTTGACATATTCTTGACATGAGTTCCTGTTTTTTTGGGGATGCAAAGATAGAAAATTAATTATTTGATACAACCTTTCAGGGCAAAATCTTCAATTATTAATGAAACGTGCATCATTTATCGGTTTCAGGGGCGAATTTATCAATAAATCTATGATTTTACTCTAAAAAGCTGCCCTTTTTTAATTCAGACTATATTTGTCATCTATGATTAAGGAAGTAAAAAAGAGAGAAGGACTTAATTATATAATAGCCTGTATCGGGTTAATTATACTCCTGCTTATTCTTCAAATTGTTACCCGCCTGGATACAGCCATATCATTTGCTTATATGGCTGTGATATTGCTAACCATGCTTATTCCATCAAGGCGATATACATACATATTTGCCGTTACGGCATCGTTATTCATTATAACCGGCTTTTATTTTTCTATACCTACTATTGACCCTGCTAAATTCATGAGTTTTATTTATACCCGGTCATCCTCATTGTTGAGTATTTGGGTTACCGCATTTCTTGTCATAAAATTTAAAAAGACTCAGGAGGATATGAAAAAGAGCCAGGAAACGGCCCAGAGATATTTAGACATAGCCCCACTTTTTTTCCTGGTTGGGGGCCCCGATGGTAAGATAAGGCTGATCAATAAAACTGGTTGCGAAATACTTGGTTATGAGGAGAAAGAGGTGGTTGGCAAGAACTGGATAGACAACTTTGTTCCGCCTGAAATGCGCGACAGGTCATATGAGGTCTTTCAGAATGCGGTGGCTAATGGCATACCATTTAACGAAGGATATCAGAACTTTGTACTAACTAAAGATGGCAGAAGGCGCCTTATCAAATGGAAGGCTATTGTTATTAAAGACGTTAACGGTAATATGGAATCTCTCTTAACTGCCGGAGAAGATATTACAGATAAGATTGAATTGGAAGAGATAACAACGGCATTGGAGAAGGAAAAGCAATTAAATGAATTGAAAACTCGTTTCGTTGCTATGGCGTCACATGAATTCAGAACTCCTTTAAGCACTATACTCTCATCAGCTTCTCTGGTAGAAAAATACAATGATTCGGCACAAATAGAAAATCGTTCCAAGCATATTGGCAGAATAAAAACTACAGTAAGGAATCTCACGAACATCTTAAATGATTTTCTTTCATTGGATAAGGTTGAGGCGGGCTTTATAGAAGCTAATCCGGCTATGTTCAACCTAGATAGGTTTTGTGGTGAAGTGGTGGAAGAATTACAGACGGTGGTTAAACCCGGTCAGCAGATAAATTATTTGTACACAGCGGATAAAAGAGAAGTATTTACTGATAAGAACATTGTGCGCATAATACTTACGAACCTGCTTAATAATGCAATTAAGTACTCACCTGAAAAGAGCCATATAAACATTACTATTGCCAGTGCCGATAATGAAATAAGCATTTCAGTAAAAGATAATGGAATAGGTATACCTGAGGCGGATAAGCCACACCTTTTCGATAGGTTCTTTAGGGCGGGCAATGCAGTAAACATTTCAGGAACAGGACTTGGATTATATATAGTAAAACGTTATGCTGAATTTATAGGTGGGACTATCAGTTTTAGCAGCGAAGTAAATAAGGGGACTACCTTTGTTGTAAATATCCCTGTTGGGAATAGTAGCGTATAACCGTATACCTTTGTCTTTATATGAAAGTAGATCCTGTAAAAAAGACTAAAAACTTTTGGAAACTACTTGGCCCGGGGTTTGTTACCGGGGCAAGTGATGATGACCCTTCAGGAATTGCTACTTATTCGCAGGCGGGTGCAGCATTTGGGTTAACTACATTATGGACTGCAATAATCACCTTCCCATTAATGGCTGCAATACAGGGTATGTGCGCTCGTATAGGAATAGTTACCTCGACTGGGTTGGCTGCAACACTTAAAAAATATTATTCAAAGCCTTTTCTATATCTTGTGCTTTTCGTCTCGTTTCCTGCAATAGTGTTGAATATTGGGGCAGATATTGCAGGAATGGGTGCTGTAGCAAACATGCTATGCCCTTCAGTTAATAGTATTATTTTCTCATTTCTTTTTGTTGGCCTTCTTATAGTCTGCCTTATTTTTTTTCCATACCGAAAGATTGCAGATATCTTAAAATGGCTTTGTGTAACCCTTATGCTTTATATTATTATTCCCTTTCTGGTAAAGCAAGATAACTGGGCAATATTGAAAGCTACATTTCTGCCTCAATTCAAATGGGATAAAGGATACATCGCCATATTTGTGGCAATTCTCGGAACAACAATTTCTCCCTATCTTTTTTTCTGGCAAGCATCAATGGAGAGGGAAGAGCAAGAAGGTAAAGTACAAACTATAATGGTTGATAAGGCCCGCCTGACCGGCATGCGCTTTGATGTTAATTTCGGTATGTTCTTCTCAAACCTGGTAATGTATTTTATTATTCTGGCTACCGGTTCCGTTTTGTTTCGAGGTGGAATAACAACTATTAATACTGTTCAGGATGCAGCCTCGGCACTAAAACCTTTAGCAGGGAATTCTGCATATCTTCTTTTTGCAATTGGGGTAATAAGTACCGGATTATTGGCTATTCCTGTGCTTGCAGGGTCTGTATCGTATATGTTGGCAGAAACTTTCGGATGGAAACAAGGGCTTAATAAGAAATGGCACGAAGCAAAAGGCTTTTACATGATATTGGCAATTTCAATACTTATAGGTTTTGCCATAAACCTGATTGGAATTAACCCTATAAAAGCATTGATATTTACTGCAATAGTATACGGTGTAACCGCTCCGGTGCTTATTGCACTCATTTTACATATTTGCAACAATAAAAAAATCATGGGGGAATTCACCAATAAGCCAATATCAAATATTCTGGGTTGGATTACCTTAATAATAATGACAGTAGCGGCAGTTGCATTGTTTCTGACAATGTAATTAGATTTAAATAGGATGCTAATTACTGGTGTTCGATTTTTCCTCACTTTTGTATCGTATGAATCAAACTATAGCTATAATACAACGTGAATTGCGCCATGAACTTAGGAGCAGAAAGTCCTGGTTGGCAATATTGCTTTATATAGGAAGTACGGTGTATATAAGCTACCTTGCTTTTCAGCACGACCTTGAGCCCATCACCTGGAACGCCCTTTTCTGGATACTCATAATTTTTATTTCTATGTTTGCTGCCTCGGGCAGTTTTGCAGGCAGGGAAGGGGAAATGCTATACATATATACCCTTGTTTCCCCACGCAAATTTATTCTTGCTCGCCTGGTTTATAATGGACTCTTTATGTTCTTTGTAAGCATAATGGCCCTTATCGGGTTTATCTTTTTTGTGGGCTATCCCTTAAGCAATGCCATGGTTTTTCTTGCCAATATGATACTTACTGTTTGGGGTATTTCATCATTACTTACTATGGCATTTGCTATTTCTTCAAAAGGCGGAGGCGGCTTTACACTTATGGCGGTAATCAGCTTTCCGCTAATGGTTCCTTTACTTATTACGGCACAGCATCTTTCGGGCATGTGTCTGCAGGGTTCTGAGCTTGATAATGCTGGGGGATACCTTGCCTCAATACTTGCATTAGATGGCATAATTGTGGCTCTTTGTTATTTATTATTTGCCTATCTTTGGCGCGATTAAAAAAGGGCCTCCCGTGGTAATTTTATCTAAGGCCATATTATGAAGAAAGACATATTTTCGGCTACGTGGTGGAAGGCATTATGCGCCATCTTTCTTATATATACCTGTGTGGCAGGTTTCCTGCTTCCGGTTCCTGCATTGCCTATTTTACATGAAAGTATAAGAAACCTCTATTTCCACGTGTGTATGTGGTTTGCCATGATTTTTATTCTAACTGTATCGCTTGTAAACAGTATAAGGTACCTTATGAATGCTACTGAGGATAGGGATATAATCGCCTCACAATGTGTTAATGCCGGAATGGTTTTTGGCGTGCTTGGTTTGATCACAGGCTCACTCTGGGCAAGATATACCTGGGGTGCATGGTGGATAAATGACCCTAAGCTTAATGGCGCTGCCATAAGCATACTCAGCTATTTTGCATATATAGTGTTACGTGGTTCGATAGATGATGAACAAAGAAAGGCTCGTGTATCTGCCGTTTACAACATATTCGCCTATGTAATGATGATAGTGTTCATTATGATATATCCCCGCCTTAATAATGTCGATTCGTTGCACCCTGGCAATGGGGGCAATCCGGGGTTTAACTCATATGACCTCGACAGCCATATGCGTATGGTGTTTTATCCTGCTGTTATTGGTTGGTTATTATTATGTGTATGGGTTGCTTCAATTAACATCCGCACGGAAAGAATTAAACGTTACTACTTAAATAAAAACGTATGAGAAATATCAGGTTCATTTTGCTCCTTCTTATGGTACTTTGCAGTGGCTCTCTATTTGCGCAGGAAACAGTTGGTAATGTTGAAATGGCAGATGGTTTAAGAAGTTCGGGTAAAATATATGTAGTAGTTTCGGTAGTGCTTATTATACTTGCGGGCCTATTAATGTACCTGATAAGTATAGATAGGAAAGTGAATAAAATGGAGAAGAATATAGAAGCTGAGAATCAATTAAAGGAATAATGAAAAAGACATATATAATAGCTATAATTGTTATTGCCATTGCATTTGGGGTGATACTGGCATCGTTATCGAATAACAGTACTTACGCTTCGTTTAAAGAAGCAAGTGCACATGAGAATAGTACTTTCCATGTGGTTGGTAAGCTTGACAGGGCAAAGCCATTTTTGTACGACCCGCATATCAATCCTAACTTATTTACATTTTACCTGATTGACAAGGATGGTACAGAACGTAAAGTTACCCTTGGCAGGCCTAAGCCAGATGATTTTGAACATTCTGACCAGATAGTAGTAATAGGAAAAGCACAAGGCACCGATGAATTTGCAGCCAACGATGTGCTAATGAAATGCCCGTCGAAATATAATGATGGCACTCCTACCGAAAAGAAATCCAGTTCATTGTAAGCCAAGCCTGTGGACAATATAACATATATAGGCGAACATATTTGGTGGGGTAAAGCCGGTAATTTTTTCATTTTTCTTTCATTTGCTTCAGCTTTACTTGCAGCTTTTGCATACTTCCGTGCAGCTTCTGAAAATGAATTAGAGAATGGCTCCTGGAAGAAGTTAGGAAGGATATGCTTCCGTATTCATTCCCTTTCTGTCATCAGTATCATGGCGACATTGTTCTGCATGATATTTCTGCATTACTATGAATACTATTATGTATGGGAACATTCTAATAGCGTTATGCCAAAGCGTTACACCCTTGCTTGTTTTTGGGAAGGGCAGGAGGGAAGCTTTTTATTGTGGACATTCTGGCAAGTAGTAATTGGTAATATACTTATTCGCACTGCCCAAAAATGGGAATCGCCTGTTATGGCAACTATTTCATTGGTACAAGTATTCCTCGCTTCTATGTTGCTTGGGTTTTATGTTTTTGGATGGAGGCTTGGAAGCAACCCTTTTATACTCTTGCGCCAAACACCTGAATATGCTAACATTCCTGTGTTCAGCATACCTGACTACGTATCTAAATTGGATGGACGTGGACTGAACCCACTCCTGCAGAATTATTGGATGACAATACATCCTCCAACTCTTTTCTTAGGTTTTGCTTCTACGGTTGTTCCATTTGCGTATGCCATTGCCGGCTTGTGGAAAAAGGAATATGGGGGTTGGCAGCTTGATGCTTTACCATGGACCTTTTTCGGGATAATGATATTGGGTACAGGTATCTTGATGGGTGGTGCCTGGGCATACGAAGCACTTAGCTTTGGTGGTTTCTGGGGTTGGGATCCGGTTGAAAATGCCTCACTAATACCTTGGCTTACCTATGTTGGTGCAGGTCACGTAATGATCATTTATAAGGCACGAAAGAATTCGCTCTTCTCAACGTTTGCATTCCCAATTATCACATTTATCCTTGTGTTGTATTCTACCTTCTTAACCCGCAGTGGTATATTAGGCAATACATCGGTGCATGCATTTACCGACTTAGGTATGTCGGGTCAATTACTTATTTACTTGCTTTTCTTTATTGCACTATCAGTAGTGTTGCTTCTTGTAAATTGGAGAAAAATGCCAAAGGTTAAAGAAGAAGAAGACCTATGGTCCCGTGAATTCTGGATGTTCCTCGGTTCATTGGTTTTGCTCATGTCTTGCCTGCAAATTATTATTACTACATCTATTCCTGTTACCAATAAACTATTCAACCTTAATCAAGCTCCACCGCTCGATATGAAGGGTTATTACAATAAATGGCAGATACCATTTGCCATTATAATATTATTGCTTGTTGCAATTGGTTTGTATTTTAAATTCAAGAAGACAGACATGAAGCAATTCTGGCAGCAGATAAGGATTCCGGTTGTTGTTTCTGTTTTGCTTGGTGCAATTTCTGGATGGGTATTAAGGGAAAGGAATGGGTTTTATATTGGACTTCTTTCTGTGGCATGGTTAGCGGTTTGTGCAAACTTCTATTATTGGGTAAAGAATAAAAAATCGAACTTTCTAAAGGCTGGTGCCTCATTCGCTCACGTTGGTTTTGGGTTTATAATTATGGGAGCGCTTATTTCCACTTCGCAAAAGCAAGTCATTTCGGTTAATACATCTGGCAAAAGTGTAGAGTCGCTGGGAAAGGATTATTCAAATGCTACCAATATATTGCTCACCCAGGGCGATACACTGCGTATGGGTAATTATTTTGTAACCTATCTTGGAAAAGAGCAAATAGGTGTTAATATTTTCTATTCTGTAGAATACATGAGTAAGAATGAACAGACGAATAAGTATACACATGAATTCACGCTTCATCCCATTGTGCAGCTTAATCAACAAATGGGGAATGTAGCAGAGCCATCTACCAAACACTTTTTAACTGAGGATATTTACACACATATAACTTTCTCCGATCTTCAAAATCTTCAGGATGAAAATCCGGGCAGTGAATTCACCGCTCCAAAATCACAAATGCTTTCGGTAGGTGATACTATGTTCTCGTCGAACAGTATTATTGTACTTACTGCATTAGACACTAAGATAGATAAGATCCAGTACCACCTTAAGGCAAATGATATTGCCGTTGGAGCCATTTTAAAGGTGATAGATGTAAATGATAAAGTCTATACGGCAGAACCGGTATATGTTATTTCGAACGATGTGGTGCAATCGGTTGATGTAGGATTAAAACCGTTGGGACTGAAATTCTCATTCAGAAAGGTTAACCCTGATACAAAAAAAGTAGAAATAGCAGTATCTGAATCAAAGCATACAGCTAAAGATTTTATAGTAATGGAAGCAGTTGTATTTCCTTATATAAATATATTATGGATGGGTTGTCTTATTATGGTGTTAGGTACAACGCTTGCTATAAGGCAACGCATAATTAAGAGTAGAGAAGCAAAAAATGCTTCGAGTGCACAATGAAAAAAGCATCTTCAAAAAAGATTGTCATTATAGGGGCAGGTAATGTTGCATCTGCTTTGGGTGGTTCATTGGCAAAAAAATACACTATCGTACAGGTATACAGTAAAACACTATCCTCAGCAAAAAAACTTGCGGCAGTATTAAAAACACCAAGCACTAACAACATCAAAAAAATAGATGTTAATGCGGATGTTTATATTATTGCAGTTAAGGACGATACAATAGAAGAAATTGCGAAGAAATTGTGCTTAAAGGATAAAATCGTAATTCATACTTCAGGCAGTATTGATTCCTCAGTATTGAAAAAAGTATCAACCAATTATGGAGTTTTATATCCACTACAAACATTTTCTGGTGGCAGTAAATTAAAACCTAATACACCATTTTGTATAGAGGCATCGAATGAAAAAGTCAAGAAACAACTTGCTTCGATTGTAAATGATTTAAGCGGGAAGGCCTATTATTTGAATTCTGCGCAAAGGGCTAAATTGCATCTGGCAGCTGTATTCGCTAATAATTTCACCAACCATCTTTTTGCAGTTGCTAATGATATAACTGAAAAAGCACATATTCCTTTTGACATACTTTTTCCACTTATAGAGGAAACGGTAAATAAGCTAAAAGTTCAAAAGCCATTATTGAGCCAGACAGGCCCGGCAATAAGAAATGATAGACGAACTTTGAAAAAGCATTCGAAGCTTTTAAAAGTGAATAAGCAGTACTTGAAACTATACGAATTGCTTACCCAAAGCATTCAATCATCGGCAAAACATGGAGCAAAAAAACTTTAAAGAACTTTTACATAATGTAAAAGCCCTAGCATTTGATGTGGATGGTGTGCTGACTGATAGTACGTTAATACTTATGCCCGATGGCGAGCTTGTTCGTACAATGAATATGCGTGACAGCATTGCTATGAAGCTTGCTGTTAAAAGCGGGCTTCATGTATGTATAATTACCGGGGGAGCATCGATGGCAGTAAAACAACGCTTAAATAGGCTTGGCATTACCGATATTTACCTTAAAACGGAGAATAAGCTGGATGCAATGAAGGAATTCGTGTCTATTTATGAGCTTAAAATGGAAGAAGTGCTATATATGGGCGATGATCTGGTGGATCATGAAGTGATGAGTAGAGTAGGTGTGCCCGTTTGCCCTAATGATGCGGTAGATGAGATTAAGGGAATAAGTGCGTATGTATCTGATAAGCAGGGTGGTAAAGGTTGTGTGCGCGATGTTATTGAACAGGTAATGAAAATACAGGGAACATGGACAATTCCCAAATTTTAAGGATTCATTAAGTTTCTGTTAATAAAAAAGATGTTAAAAATGTGTCTGATTAAAAAAATAAGCATAATTTAGTCGCTCAAATTCTAAAATTAAACTCTATAACTATGAAAAAGGTTTACCAAATTATCGCTCTTGCTGGTCTTTCGTTTATGACCATCGGCGCTACCGCTCAAACGTTGAGCGTTTCTCATCCTAACAATAAGGTTCAACACAGTGTGCTTAAAGGAAGTTTTCATACTTCAAAAAAAGCAATGGCTAGCGGAACTTATATTCTTAACTACGATTCTGCTGACGCTTCTATTTTTGAAAGTACCGGTGGAACTTATGTAAACAACCAAGGCGAGGTAATGAATACCAAGTATGCTTATCCTGCTGATACTACAGGTAATGGTTCTAAGCCAAGTAGTTTTTTCCAAAATAATAACTGTATCAATTTTGTAACTGTTGCATTTGACTCTATCTGGGATCCATACCAAGTTGCGGGTGTTTCTTCAACAACTGTAACTAATCTTCAAGTAGATACTTTAGTTATTCCAATTGTTCAGACTAACCATAGCGGACATATGGATACTCTGGAAGTTCAACTTAATTCTGTAGATGCTAACGGATATGCTACAGCAACAAAATTAGCTGATACTATGTGGATCGGTACAACTTTGGGCGCTGGAAGTGATGCTTTTATTGCTAATGTAGAATGGGGATTAAACCGTGTGATTACCGGTGCTAAATTTGCAGTTACAGTTAAATACTACGATTATACTAAACTTGATACCTGTTGGTTTATATATGGCTTCCCATCATTTACCGGACCATGCCCTACAGGAAGTTTCAGTTTAGCTGATACATCTGCGTATTCAATTGTAAAAACAACTGCAGCTGGTGGTGAATTCTGGGCTAATAGTTTCCTTTTGTATAATGAATATGCTAGCTATGGTACATTGCCTGATAAAACTGGTGCTAATATATTCTACGATTGCAATGGAGATGGTAAGCCAGATGCTGGCGATGGATTTGCTTACGAAGAAGATATTAATGTTATAGCAATGGTAACTACAAATCCAAATGGCATTAACGAAGTTTCTGCTAATGGATTGGCTGTTGCTCAAAATGCTCCTAACCCATTCAATAAGAATAGCCAGATCAATTATAACCTTACAAAATCTTCAGATGTTGTATTCAGTATATATGATTTAGCCGGAAGAAAACTTGTTGAAAATGCAATGAGCAATGTAGCTCCTGGTCAACACGTAGTTAACCTTAATGCTAACGAATTTACTCCTGGTGTTTATTTCTACTCATTTAAAGTGAATGGAAATGTAGTTACCAAGAGAATGGTTATTACTGAGTAATAGTTTTAGAATTTTTGAGAAGGCCCCTGCAGAAATGCAGGGGCTTTTTTGTTTAGTCCTTTACGAAATCGTTAATTTATCTTGTGAATTGTTAAATTTATCGTGAGTATATTAAAATCTATATACTTTCGCGCCAGTTTTTAATCATAAAATTACAATTACCTCATGAAAAAGTTCTATCAATTACTGGTCTCAGCCATTTTATTACTTATGGTTACTGGGGCTTTTGCTCAAAATTCTTTTGCCCCAATAGCAGGGCTTCACAAGACTGCTAAAATTGCTAACGTTCTAAAAGGCTCTGGTTCTGCAAAGAAAGCAGAAGGTACTGCTACTAATTTTCTAATTGATTATGTTGCCGGAGACGGTGCTATAAACTCATTAGCAACATTCTATTACTGGACGCCTCCCGCATATTTCAATATGCGTTATAAGTTAGCTGATACAGTTACCAGCCCATTATCTTCTGCTACAGCTAATACTGATTTAATAAATTATGTTACTGTTACTTACGATACATTGTGGGATGCCTATTCAAAAGGCTTTGTTTCTCCTGTATTAAAGAGTATAACTGACTCAGTTTATGTTGACACTATTTGGGCATATATGGCTTATCATAATACATCTAAACTTACAGATACACTTATTTTCCAAGTTTGTGGTGTTAATGCGAAAGGCTTACCTACTGCTACGCAATATGGTGCAGATACAGTATTGATTGATACAACATCATTACAATATAATGTACTTGATTCACTTCAATTGGTTGAAATTATACCGGCAAGTCCAATCTCAATCCCCCGTAAAGCAACTCATGGCTGGAATTTCTGTATTAATATGAAGAATTACGGCTCTAAGAAGGATACTGTTGGAGTTTGGTATGTTTCTCAGGGTTCAACTTGTACCCCAAGTGGTGCAGTTACCAGTGCATATACTTCTATTGGTGTAGTTGATGGTCGTGCTCCTCACGTTAATAGTTTTTATAATGGCGAGTATTGGATCAATGATGCAAAGAATGGTGGTAACGGAAAAGCTATTTGGGCTCCCAATATTTCAGGTTTATACGCAGGCAAGGACGTAAATTCAGCCGGTGTAGGATTCTATGATCAAATATATTCAGGTTGTACCGATACAGCATATTTTCCTGCGCAGGATCTCGAAATATTTGCTTCCATTTCAATAGGCAAGCCTATTATAACAGGTATAAGCGAACTTGCTAATAATGGCTTTGATGTTGCACAAAATGCACCAAACCCATTCAATAAGAATAGCCAGATTAGCTATACCCTTTCTAAGGAATCAGACGTAATGTTCAACGTATATGATTTGACAGGTAGAAAATTAGTTGAAAGTAACTACAGCAATGTAGCTTCAGGTCAACATGTAATTAACCTTAGTGCTAATCAATTTACCCCCGGTATATATTTCTATTCAGTAAAAGTGAATGGGAATGTAGTTACCAAGAGGATGGTTATTACCCAGTAATAGACTTTAGCCATAATAAAAAGCCCTCTGTAGTAATGCAGGGGGCTTTTTTGTTGGTAATTTACCCTAATCTGTTTAAATCTTATTAGCCTTGCACCGTTTATGGCATAGGCAAAAGATTATTTTTGCGGCGGTTAAATACTGTCCAAAAAACATATGGCTGAAAAAGACCCGAAAGACGCAGAAGAAATTAAGAATGAAAGTGGTGATAATGAGGGAAATGAAACCTCTCATGTCACACACCTTTCTGCTCTGTATCAAAACTGGTTCCTCGACTATGCTTCCTATGTAATATTGGAACGTGCTGTTCCGGCTGTGGAAGATGGACTTAAGCCTGTACAAAGGCGTATTTTACACTCCCTAAAGGAATTAGATGACGGCCGCTATAATAAAGCCGCTAACGTTATAGGTAATACTATGAAATATCACCCACATGGCGATGCTTCTATTGGCGATGCTATGGTTCAATTAGGCCAACGTGAACTTTTAATTGATACACAGGGAAACTGGGGTAATATATTCACAGGCGATTCTGCAGCCGCACCGAGGTATATTGAAGCCAGGCTCTCAAAATTTGCCCTTGATGTAGTGTTTGATGCAGATACGACTACATGGCAGGCCAGTTATGATGGAAGAAATAAAGAACCTGTTATTCTGCCGGTAAAGTTTCCATTATTACTGGCACAGGGTGCTGAAGGTATAGCCGTGGGACTTTCATGCAAAATATTGCCTCATAACTTTAACGAGTTAATTGATGCTTCTATAAAGGTGCTTAAGGGTCAGAAGCCTCATATCTACCCTGACTTTCCAACAGCAGGTATGGCTGATTTCTCTAATTACAATGATGGAATTAGAGGTGGTAAAGTTATAATAAGGGCCAGGATAAATATTACAGATAAAAAGACATTAACAATTACCGAAGTTCCATTCGGAACTACAACAAGTTCGCTTATAGATTCTATTTTAACTGCTAATGAAAAGGGTAAGATTAAGATCAAGAACATTGAAGATAATACCGCTGAGAACGTTGAGATACTAATTCATCTGCCTTCAGGTGTTTCTCCTGATAAGACCATTGATGCGCTTTATGCCTTTACTGATTGTGCTATTTCAATTTCGCCAAATGCCTGTGTAATTGAACAGAACAAGCCAAGGTTTTTAGGTGTGAGTGAAATGCTGAGGATAGCTACTGACCGTACCCTTGGTCTCTTGCAAAAGGAATTAGAAATAAAGAAACATGACCTTACCGAGCAATTGCACTTCGCATCACTGGAGAAAATATTTATTGAAAAGCGCATATACAGAGATATTGAATCTTGTGAAACATGGGAAGAAGTACTTGTAGCAATTGAAGATGGCCTGAAACCTTATAAGAAGAAATTCCCGCGCCAGATAACCCGTGAAGATATTATTAAGCTTACTGAAATTCGTATCAAGAGGATTTCGAAATACGATACGTTTATTGCAGATGAGTTCATGAAGTCCTTACTGGACAATATGAAAACGGTGCAGCATAATATTGATAACCTTACGGAATATGCAATTGAATATTATAAAGAGCTTAAGAAGAAATATGGTACCGGCAGGGAGCGTAAAACAGAAATAAAATCATTCGATACCATTGTGGCTACACGTGTAGCAGCTTCGAACCAAAAGCTTTATGTAAATAAGGAAGAAGGTTTTGCGGGTTATAGCATGAAGAAGGATGAATTTGTTTGCGACTGCTCTGACCTGGATGATATTATTGCTTTCCGCAGAGATGGTACTGTGCTTATTACAAAAGTGGCTGAAAAGGCTTTCATAGGTAAGGATATTATTTACATAAATGTATTTAAACGCAATGATGACCGTACCATTTATAATATGATTTATCGTGATGGTGCAAAGGGCAATACAATGATCAAGCGCTTTGCAATCACGTCTGTTATTCGAGATAAGGAATATGTGCTTACCCGTGGTAACCCTGAATCTGAAGTGCTATACATGACTGCTAACCCAAATGGTGAAGCAGAAGTTGTTACTATACATTTAAAAGGTGCAACCAGTGCACGTATTAAGGAGTTTGACCTGAACTTTGCAGATATGGCTATTAAGGGCAGGGATTCTATTGGCAATATTATTACCAAGTATCCTGTACGTAAAGTAATGCAGAAGGAAAAGGGAGTATCAACCCTTAGCGCACAGAAGATATGGTTTGACGATACAGTACTGCGTTTGAATACAGAAGAAAGAGGAACTTACCTTGGAGAGTTTGCAGGGGAAGATAAAATACTGGTAGTTACACAAGATGGCCAATACCGCATGAGTGGTTTTGACCTTACTGCCCATTTTGAAGAAGACATGGTGCTATTGGCAAAATTCAATGACCAGAAGCCTATCACCACTGTGTATTGGGAAGGTGAGAAAAAGAAATATTATTTAAAGAGGTGTATTCCTGATGTAACTGATAAGAAGGTTAAATTGATTTCAGAGACTGAAGGGTCGTTGCTTGAAGCAGTAAGCGATAATCAGCATCTTATTGCAGAAATAAAATTCAGTAAGGAAAAGGGCAAGGAGTTACTCGATGAAAAACTTAAAGTAGATGAGTTCCCTGTAATGGGTTTGAAGGCTCAGGGCAAGCCATTGAATTATGCCAAGGTGAGAGAGATACAACTTGTACCTGACCCCAATGCCCCGGTTGAATTGCTTAAAGAGCCTGCGCCTGGTGGAGGACAATTTGAACTTGAAGCGGCTGATGATACTGAAAGCGAATTCTCTCCTGTAGAAGAATTTATTAGAGCAAAACAAGATACTCCGCAATCAGTTAAACCCGCTAAGAAGGCTGAAGCCAAAACTGCTCCGGTGCCGCAACAGAATCCGGTAAGCCCTAAACCTGCTCATAAGGAAGTGAAGTCAACACCCGCTAAGAAAAAGGGTAAGGGTGGAGGTGGTGCCAAAGGAGGTCATGAGCAAATGTCCTTATTCTAGAAGAGAATAATTCCTTAAAATAAAAAACCCCGCTTTTAGCGGGGTTTAGTTTTATATAAACAGAATATTTATTCTGATACTACTTCAAAGTTCACTTCTACAGTTACGTCTTTGTATAGACGAACATTAGCAGAATACTTTCCTGTTGTTTTAATATGGTCAGAAGCAAGGTCAATATTCTTTCTTTCTACTGTAAAACCAACCTTTTGAATAGCTTCAGCTAATTGAACAGCATTAACAGAACCGAATATTTTACCGTTTTCACCCGTTTTAGCAGCAATTTTCAATACTAAATCTTTCAGTTTCTTCGCTGCATTTTCTGCATCGGTCTTCAACTTCTCAAGTTTATGAGCGCGTTGCTTAACAATTTCATCAAGTGCTTTTCGGTTTGAAGCGGTAGCTGTCATTGCAAGACCTCTTGGTATAAGAAAATTCCTGGCATAACCCGGACGAACTTTTACAAGGTCGAACTGGGTTCCTAGGTTCTCTACGTCTTTGGTAAGGATAATTTCCATGGCTTAAAGCGTGTGTTTAATATTATTTTAAAAGATCGCCTACGAAAGGAAGTAACGCAATGTGGCGTGCCCTTTTTACAGCTTGTGATACCTTTCTTTGGTATTTAGATGAAGTACCGGTAATACGTACAGGTAACAATTTACCTTGTTCGTTAATAAAGTGCTTCAAAAAATCAGGATTCTTGTAATCCACATATCTAATGCCATACTTTTTAAAGCGGCAATATTTATTCTTCTTAACCTCTATTGGAGGAGGAGTAAGATATCTTACTTCATTTCCTGCTGCTGATGGTTTATTCTCTGCCATGGTCTGGTTTATTATATTTTATAGTGTAGATTCTGCTTTGCTTTTCTTGTGATCGGCATCCTTCTTCAGGCTACTGATCTTAGCCCTTCTTTTGTCCATATAAGCCATTGCATGCTTATCAAGGGCAATAGTAAGGTAACGTAAGATACGCTCATCCCTATGGTAGGTAATGTCTAAATCCTTAATAAAGGAGGTAGGCGCTTCAAACTGAATTACATGGTAAAAACCAGTGCTTTTCTTTTGTATAGGATACGCTAATTTACGTAGTCCCCAGTGTTCTTCATGGGTAATCTTAGCGCTATGCTCTTTCAATGTCTTACGGTAAAAGTCAATAGCTTCTTTGGTCTGCTCTTCTGACAATACCGGGGTAAGGATAAATACGGTCTCGTACGTCTTCGTTAGATTCATGATTTTTAAAAATGGACGGCAAAGATAGTAATTTTTAACTTCCAACAAATAGTCATTAGTAAATATTTTAATGTCCTTTTTAAAGCCTGGGCGTGCCCCCTCTAAAACAGCCCTGAAATCGGGGTCGGGCTTTACGCTTTTATTCCTCGCTTCGCTGTGGGGTAACCGCTGCAATCCCTCACGCTTTTTGTTACCCTGAGCTTGTCGAAGGGTCTGTTCCAAAACTTGCAGTTTCTTACAGTTTTCTGCAACTTTTAGGAAATTATAAAACTTAACTAATTGATTTATAGTGTTTTGTGTGATTTTATCGATGTGCATTGCAATTTCTTGTTTTTCGCCACGAATTACACGAATTGTCTCCCTTTGGAGGGAGATTAAGAGGGAGGAGTGTATTTTAAATCATAGCTCATAATTGTTTGCTACGCAAACAGGAACTGACGTTTTTTAGGGTAACTATACAAATAGCGCAGGGCATCAATAGCATGGTCGTACTCTTTTACGGGGCGGCGGACAAATTGCCCTGCAAGGTTCGTATCCCACATATACTCCCTAAGTTCTTTAATCAGGTTAAGGCTGTCAGCGGTTACGTTAATCTTTCTGTCAAGCAATAGGTCAATACCATGTTCAACACTATCAGGGCCTTTTATGGCCGCCTTAATTCCTTTCCAGCCCTTGCCATACAAATACCAGATTGTTTTAGGCTCTGCACTGTCGGCAATTGCTTTTGCATTCAAATCGAGGTGTTTTGCAGCAAAAGCAAATAATTCATCGTTGTGCATACCTGTTTTGTACAGCAGTTCCTTAACAAAAAGCTCCCCATTGCATTCATTTACCTGCACAATTACAGTTGGGGAATGAGTGAAACCGAAGTCAATACCATACCCAAGGAGATTGCCCGGAAGAGCCCCCCTAACTCCTCCCGATAGGGGGATTCCATTATTTTCACTCCCTCCTTCGGAGGGCGGGGAGGCCGCAATTATGTTCCAGTTATTGAATACGATTCCTTCGGAAATTCCAATTTCCCCTTCACCGTAAACTTTCCACCAATTAGTGTTTGAGCGTCTGCGCTCAATGTTTCTAATCTCTTCAGCCGTAAGGCTGGGATTATCGAGATAGGTGCTTTGTACGAAAGAATATTCGTGCTCATGCAAGGATGGCATAAGCTTTTCATGCACCCAAAAGCGGCGAACGGGGTTAAAATCTAAAATGGTGCGTTTGCGGGTGCGTACGTCAAGCTGCTGAAAACTCTCGTAATCGAGGTTATTACATTCGTTTATAAACAACACATCGCGCCTTGCACCACGCAGCTTGGCTGCGCTATCCGCAGGAAAGAACTCGATTATGCTTTTTAAAATCTTAAAATAAAATCCGCTTTTGTTCTCCAACACAGTTTTGTCCCAGTCCTCTTGTTCAATGATGTGCCTCATGTCGCGCAAGGCACCGCGTTTCAGGTGAGGCATGGTTTCGGCAACTACCGAAATTACGCTGTCCTGGTACTTGGCAGCGTAGGTTAAAAGATATTGCAGCGTAGAAAATGTTTTGCCCGCACCTGTGCCGCCCTGATGTATTACGTAACGCTTGCCGGACATATTGGCGCTGTATATTTTGTCGTTGAAAACCATAACCTCACCCTTGGTCCCTCTCCTTGCACAATGAGAGGGAAATTAGATTATCCCCCTTTGGAGGGGGCGGCCGCAAGGCGGGGGAGGAATTCCCATTATTGCAAGCGTAGCGCGGTATCCGTCGTCTTTTATCCATCATTCCTAATTGTTAATTACTAATTACTTATTGAAACGCAGTTTCGTGTCACAAAATTAAATAAACAAAATATTACATAATTAAAAATCAGCAGAATTTATAAACAACCCCGTTTATGCTTTCAGAAAGCTGCATAAAAATGCAATCGAATTCATGGTTTAACTAACTGATTTACAAAATGAAATGTAAAGTTTGTGTGCCTCTCTTTACTTTCTTTTGTGCAAAGGGATAGAGAGTTGGGGATAATAAAGGGGGAAAAAGAAGGGGAAGAGGAAAGGGAAACCTATTTTCTTTCTTTCTCTGTTTATAAACAGCCGTTAGGGGCTAGTGATTAGTGGTTAGTGACTGGTGGGCT
>DATHOD010000152.1:0-14296 GCA_035485295.1 Bacteroidia bacterium | reverse complement strand
CGTAGCCTCATTATCCCCTTTATTAAACTCAGCAATACCACGGTTAAAAAATATGGCAGGCTTATCCGGATCAATTTGAAGAAGTTGTGAATAATCTGCTATGGATTTGTCATATTGCTTGTCGGTCATATAGGTATATCCCCTGTTTTCAAGTAACTTCTCTGAATTAGGATTCATTTTATATGCCCTGTCATAGTCTTTAAATGCGTTAGGGTAATCCTGCATAATGGAATAAGTAATTGCCCTGTCCAGGTATGAATCAAAGTTATTACTGTCGAGTTTTAATGCCTGGCTATATGCAGCAAGCGATTTAGGAAAGTCTTTCCTGAGCCCGTATATATTGCCAATGTTGCTATATACCCCTGCATCCTTAGAGTTCATGTCGGCTAATATTTTATAATTAGTATATGCACTATCGTACTGGCCCTTTTCGGCATAAAAGTTCCCCAGGTTCTTATATGAGGTTTCTACCTGGAATGGGTATTTTGCAATAACATCCTTCCAAAGTGTTTCGGTGCTGTGCCATATCATAGTACGGTCATAGCAAAGGAACGCAAGGTATATGGTAAATGCAGAGAGTATGGCAAAAATAGGTGTACGATATGCCGCCGATTTTTCCATAATAAGACTGGCAAAGTATATGACGAGGAAGAAAATACCGAAATACGCAACATAGCTATACCTATCAGCCATTATAGCAGGGCCCGAAGAAATAAATTGCAATACGAATACTACATTGAAGAAGAAAAACCCAAGTCCGAAGATTACAATGCGGAGAAAATTTTTACTGGCTTTATATGCGAGGAATAACGGTAATGCCATAATAATAACTGAAATGAAAGGAGCCAGGTAAAAAATTGTAGGGAGCATACCCCCTTTATCGGTTGCAGGGTAAGGGTAATACGAACATAAATGTATAGGTACAAATGACTTAGCTATGTACATAACAAAGCCATAGCTGGCAAACATAGTACGTTCAATAATAGAAAATGTATGGAACGATGCTACAGCACCACTGGCCTTTTGAGCATGCCATGCCCAAATACCGCCGCCCAGCGACACCAAAAAGAATGGTGCTTTTTCAATAAGTATTTTCCTGATATTATTTCTTTTCAATAAAACATCCATGGCAAATAATGAGAATGGAAATACTACTGCCAGTGGTTTTGACATAAGAGAGCATAAATAACATAACACTACAGGGGCAAACCACTTTAACGAATTAAATAGAGAAGCATTATAAGATTCAGGGTTATCCAGGTTTTTCTTTTCCTTATTCACATAACGCAAATAAGCTATAAGTCCTAGAAAGTAAAAGAAAGCATATAACACATCTTTCCTTTCCGCCAGCCATGCTACCGATTCGACGTGCATGGGATGCACGCCATACATTAATGCCCCCAAGGCTGCAAGCCAGGGCTTACCCTCAATCTTGCCATACCCTCTTTCTGTCATTGCCTCCAGCAAAAACAAAATCAGAAAGAACATAACACAAGCATTAAGTGTATGAATAGCCACATTGGTAAGGTAGTATGCATGTGGCTCCATTTTAGCGCTATGATAGTTCCATGCTATGCTTAACATGGTTATCGGGTGATAATAGTTGTTGGTGATATTATGAAACAATATCATCTTAAGGTTCTGCGGAGTAAGGTTCTTTATGTAAGGATTTGTTTCTACATATAACCCGTCATCCCAGTTAGTGAATTCATTATGCAGTGTATATCGGTACGTAACAAAAGTGGCTATGGCTACACAAAGCACCAATATCCACTTTAAGTAGTTGGGATTCATACCTTCAGACTCAATACTAGCCTGGGTTCTCGGGCCGTTCAACTTTTTAGGTGGCTGTGGTTGTTTTCTGTATTGTTTATTCTTTGCAATCATTCCAAGTGTTAATTTTTACCTTTCTGCAAAGTGCTAATATACAAATCAGTAACCGGATAACCATTTTGCTTTGCCTTAAGCGCACAATTCAAGGCATTGGAATAATCATTCACCTGCTGATAAGCCAGCGACATGTCATATAAACAACCTGCATTAGCAGGATCTATAATAATAGCATGGTTAAAGTCTTCAAGGGCTGTTTTAATATTTCCCTTATTGAATTGCGCTATGCCCCGGTTGAGATAATTAAGAGCCTTATTGGGGTCAATTTGTACCAGCTTATTATAATCTGCAATAGCATTGTCATATTGTTTATCATTGAGATAATTGACTGCCCTATTTTCAAATAACTTTGGAGAATCAGGGCTAATTCTGGCAGCATGCTCATCATCTTTCAGCGCCATATCAATCCTGCCCATTGCAGAATAGGTTATTGCCTGGTTGATATAGGTATCAATGTCTGAACTATCAATTCTTAGCGCTGCATTAAATGCTTCAATAGACTTTTCATATTCTTTGCGCATACCATAAATATTGGCAACATTGGTATATGCCGAGGCATCAGGGGTATGAAGATCAACGGCTATTTTAAAGTTATTGAATGCACTATCAATCATTCCTTTGTTTGCGTAATAAATTCCTAAATTTTCATATTCTGCCGGGATAGGGTAAGGTGAATGATTCACTACATCTCTCCATAATGTTTCAGTATTATGCCATGTTTTTACCCTGCCATACGTTATAAAAGTAAGCAAACAAATAAAGCCTACAAGCCCTGCCTGTAAAGGCATCTTTAACGACTGGCGCTTTTCTATTATTTCGCTTATAAAATATATAACCATAGTAAACAGCCCGAAATATGCAATGTAGCTATATCGTTCAGCAAGAATAGCTGGACCGGAAGCAACAAATTGCAACACAAACATTACATTGAAAAAGAAGAAACCTATTCCAAACAAAACCATCCTTAGATACTTTCCACCCGCTTTATAAGCCATATAAATTGGAATTAGTACAATCAAAAAAGAAATAAAAGGTGCCGCATAATAAATAATTGGAATCGGCACAGCTGGATTTGGATACGGATAATATGCCGAAAGATCAAACGGAATAAAGGCTTTAACCGCATAAATCATAAAGCTATAGCCTGCATACATAAATCGCTGGAGAACGTTAAGTGCATGAGTGGCATTCATTGCCCCGCTTAATTTCTGATCATGAAAAGCCCATATACCGGCACATAAAGAGATAAGAAAGAATGGTATTTTTTCTGCAGTAAGTTTTGCAACATTATCAACCGATATTGCTCTTTTGGATAAAGGTGTTTTCAAAATATTTATAAAGGGCCTGCTGACAATATAGAATGGCTTCAGTATAGGAATTATTTCCAAATTGCTTTTATCTCGTTTTAACAAAACATCAAGAACAAATAATGAGAAGGGAAACACTACAGCAAGCGGTTTTGATAAAAGGGAACATAGGTAACAGAGGAATACCAGTGCAAACCCTTTTACCTTTTCTTCCTTTGAATATTTAATATACGCCATTAGCCCCAGAAAGTAGAAAAAGCAATACAATACATCCTTTCTATCTGCAAGCCACGATACCGATTCTACATGCATGGGATGTATTCCGAATAACAATGCACCGAGTGCAGCCAACCAGGGCTTGCCTCTTATTTCACCATATCCTTTCTCCGTTAATGTTTCCAGTACCAATAACATCAGGAAAAACATAATGCAGGTATTAAGTAAATGAATCACCACATTAGTAGCATAATAAGAATAAGGATTCATTTTTGAAAAATGGTAGTTACATGCTAAACTGAGAATTG
This sequence comes from Bacteroidia bacterium, assembly GCA_035485295.1. GTDB lineage: Bacteria > Bacteroidota > Bacteroidia > JABEUT01 > JABEUT01 > JABEUT01. The sequence continues at coordinate 10,575 of DATHOD010000152.1, read as the reverse complement.
TAATAGGATGATAATATGCATTTGTGATATTATGGAACAATATCATCTTCAAGTTATGTGGCGTCAGGTCTTTTATGTAGTTATTATCTTCTACATACAGATTATCATCCCAATGGGTGAACTCATTTTGCAGACTATACCTGTAGCACAGGAATGTAATTAAAGCAATAGATATTACCAGCAGCCAATTGGTTGTAACAGGGGAAAGTTGAGATTCCTTTTTTATAGAAACCTGTTGAGACTTAGTATGTCTTTTGCTTTTGGCATTCATTAGTTAACGAATACTTATACAACTTATACAGGAACATTAAACTCCCTCAGGGCCTCATTTAACGATGTCTTGGTATCCGTGCTCGCTTTACGTTGACCAATTATCAATGCACATGATACTGAATAATTACCGGCAGGGAATTTTTTTTCATATGCACCCGGAATAACCACTGAACGTGGCGGAACAATACCCCTATATTCAATTGGCTTATCTCCACTTACATCTATTATTTTAGTCGACATAGTTAACACCACATTAGCACCCAGCACCGCCTCCTTTTGTACACGAACACCTTCCACAACAATGCAACGTGAACCTATAAAACAATTATCCTCTATTACTACAGGGGCAGCTTGTGGCGGTTCTAAAACACCACCAATACCCACTCCACCGCTTAAATGGACATGCTTACCAATTTGTGCACAAGACCCTACTGTGGCCCATGTATCAATCATGCTACCACTATCAACGTAAGCACCAATATTTACATAAGACGGCATCATAATTACACCCGGTGCAAGATAAGAACCATAACGCGCTATGCTATGTGGAACTGCGCGAACTCCTAAGGCCTCATAATTTTTCTTGGTAGCTATTTTATCATAAAACTCAAGGTCACCCGCATGTATGGTTTGCATCTTCTGTGTTCCGAAATAGAGCAGAATTGCCTTTTTCACCCACTCATTTACCATCCAGTCATTGCCTTCAGGTTGTGCCACACGCAATTGTCCCTTATCGAGTTTTTCAACCGTATCAGCCACAGCTTTACGCACATCTTCATTCTTAAGTAATTCCCTGTCGGCCCAGGCCTTTTCAATAAGCTCAATATCTGTTGACATAATTTCAATTTATTGGGACAAATATAGGGAATTCAGCCCCTTAAGGCGTTTTAAATTTGTAAATTGCAGACCTTTATGAGCAGGATACTGGCAATAGATTATGGAAGTGTACGGATTGGGATAGCAGTAAGCGACCCCGAGCAGATAATTGCTACGGGTTTGGCCACAGTAGCAAATTCCGAAGTATTTATTTTTCTGGCTGATTATATAAAGAAGGAAAAAGTGGAAAGTATTGTTGTGGGTGAGCCTAAACATATGGATAATAAACCTGCTCAAAACTCGGAAGGAACTGAGAAATTCATTTCAAAAGTAATGGCTGCATTCCCGGGATTACCTATTTACCGGGTGGATGAGCGCCTGACTTCACGCATGGCATTTCAGGCTATGATAGATGGGGGAATGAGGAAAAAAGACAGGCAAAACAAGGGAATGGTTGATAAGGTAAGTGCAGTGCTTATACTGCAATTATTTATGGAAATGAAGAAAGAAGGTAAGTTACCACCTTCCATATCGGCCTAACTGTTAATTTTGCTATTCTATGATATTACCAATAGTTGCATACGGAAGCGCTGTTCTGAAAAAGAAAGCGGAGGATATTGATAAAAATTATCCTGAGTTACAAAAGGTTATTGCCAATATGTTCGATACCATGCATAATGCAAAAGGTGTAGGGCTGGCAGCACCGCAAGTAGGCTTATCTATACGTTTATTTGTGATAGATGCTGCCCCATTTGCCGAAGATATTGAAGATGAAAAAAAGAGGGCTGATGTTGAAGGTTTCAGGAAAATATTTATCAATGCAAAAATAATTACTGAAGAAGGCACTAAATGGAAATTCAATGAAGGTTGCCTTAGTATACCAACCATACGTGAAGATGTGGAAAGAGAGCCAAATATTAGGATTAAATACCTTGATGAAAACTTCAAAGAACATGAAGAATCGTATGAAGGTATAAAGGCTCGCATTATACAACATGAATACGATCACATTGAAGGCATACTATTTACTGACCGCATAAATCCGCTGCGAAAAAGATTACTTAAAAGACGCCTGACCGATGTATCGAAAGGACAAGTGGATGTATCGTATAAAATGAAATTTCCTTTAAAAAAATAACCTATGAAAAAGTACACACGCTTTATTGCTTATTGTTCTATTGCTTCATCATTGGTTAGCTGTAGCAGCAATCAACAAAAAAATGCAGCTACCGCAGCTGCACAAGACACCTCACGTGAAGCTCTTATTGCCAATGTGAAAGCTGTAGAGGCCAAATTACAAACACTACCTACACTCGATGCTAATAACGCTAACCTTGCGGTAACAGCTTATTCAAAGTTTGCAGGCAGGTTCCCGAATGATACCATATCTCCTAAGTTCCTATTTAAAGCGGCTAACATTACTATGACTATTGGACAGTATGATAAGGCCATTTCACTATACAATAGCATTGTTGCACAATACCCGGGCTTTAAGTATGTGCCTGATTGTATTTTTGTAGAAGGCTTTATTTACGATACCTATATGAAAGACACAGCTAAAGCACATGCAAAATACCAGGAAGTAGTTACCAAGTATCCTGACAATAACCTTGCAGGACAGGCCAAAGCAGCTATTTCTGCTTTAGGTAAAAGCGATGAAGAGCTTATAAAAGAGTTTCAGGAAAAGAATAAGAAAGGCAATAAAAAAACCCAGAGTTAATTTCTGGGTTTCTTTATTTCAATAAGATATACTTATCTATTTATTTTATTCTCGGGTTTTTTGAGAATTGGTCTCCTGGCAGTCTTCTTTAATACCGCATTTCCTGGCTTGAAGAAGCCTGGGAATCTCAAATCCTGGTAGTGTGATTGTACTTCACCATCTACAATCTCATCCTTGCGGTTTCCTATTACATGGTAAGTAAATTTCACATTAGACTTTCCACCGCTCAACTCTTTTACTGTGAATCCGGTAGCAGTTTTATCTGTAATATATACTCCATTGCAATCACCTTCTAATTGAATAAATACACGTAAAGGATGTTTATCATTTACTGCAATAGTATTGGCAAATGTAGGATCCATTGTAATTTGTACCTGGCCATTCACAAGTTCTCCTTCTCCGTAATCATCAAATAATACTTCAGGTGCTTCAGAACAGAACATGATAACATTATTACCATTCAGATCTGGAACTATCGTAGATTTTACACCGTTACCAAGTATAGCATACTTTGTATTAGCAGGGTTAGCTGCAGCAAAAGTAGGAGGGCCTGTTGCCACATTATCCCATGCGCCAACAAATGCAAAAGATGTTGTTGCTGCACTTAAACTATCATAAAAATATCCACCTTCAGTTAATGCCGCTTTGGTAATTGGAATAGCATATCCAACTACACCTGCAAATTTTCCTGTAAATGATCCACCTGCTTCCGAACCAGCAAGTGTATATGCTTCCCCAGATTTGTTGGTTATATCAACACCCACAACCCCAGAAAAACCAGCTGTATCCTGGCCCCATACTCCAATGCCATTAGCACCGGCTTTCACATCAAAACCAAGTACACCTGCTCCATTAGCTACTGTGTTAATACCATAAACAGGGTAAATTGAAGCATCATCCCCTTCTCCTAACACACCCCAGCCTCCACCGCCAGTAGTACTGCTATTCCAGCCAAATACACCAACACCTAATGCTCCCACATCTTCACCAAATATAGCAGTACCAGCATTGCTATAACCATTTATTGAACTGGCACCGGCTGCATTTATAGCACCCGTAACACCCGAACCATAAACAGAGAATACGTCACCTGCAATTGGAGTAGTGTTATTAACTACAACCAGTCCACCGGATGTTACACGCATACGTTCATTAGTAGCAGCAGAACCAGCTGTTTTTGTAATAAAGTCAGCAGCATTGGTTGTACCAATAAAGTTAGCAGCTGTAATAGCGCTATTACCTACGGTTAACCATGCAGCATTAGCACTGGATATAGGACCACCTGAACCGGCAGTACCATTAACTGTTACCGTACCGTTCGCGTTGTATGTAATTGTAGAAAGAGTCCAGTTAGGACCGGTAGGGCCTGTGACACCATTTGTTCCGTTTGTCCCATTTGTTCCATTAGTGCCATTTGTACCTGTAGGGCCTGTGACACCTGCTGTTCCATTTGTACCATTAGCTCCTGTAGGGCCTGTTGCGCCAGCTGTACCGGCACCAGTAGGACCAGTAGGACCAGGCGTACCACTACCAGCTCCTGTAGGACCTGTAGGACCCGGAACAACACTTGCAGCACCCGTTGGGCCGGCTGCACCTGCTGCACCGGTAGGACCCGCTGAACCCGCAGGGCCTGTTGGGCCTACTGTACTAGCTCCGGTTGGACCAGTTGGGCCAGGAGCCCCTGAACCTGAAGCATTACATAAAGAATGCCAGCTATTTGTTACCTGGCTATAAAAACAAAAACATGCTGAGTCATTGCAATACACCAATAAACTTGTATCAGGTGCTACAATCGCAAGCATTTGAATTGCACTCATCCTGGGTACCAACACACCCTGAACAGTAGATTGAGCATCGAGTATTGATGAAGGGTGAGGAACCTTCGTTCCAATACCTACGTTATTTTGCGCCTGTACCGCAAAAGAAAACACAGCAAACACAATAGCTGTTGCTGCTGTTTTAATCATTCTTAAATTTTTGTTCATATTAGAGGGAGGTTAATTTGCTTTTATTTAGTTGATACAATAGCTTGCCAAAAAAATTGAATATTAGAGTTTCCGTTATTAAGTTCAACAACATCAAACCCGGTTGAAGTAATGTTTGTTACATACACACCTTTACAATCGCCTTCTAATTGAATAAATACGCGAACAGCTTGATTTGAATTAAGGGATTGAACAAAAGAAGCATCCATATCAATATGCGCTTTACCATTGCTAAGTTGTGACGAACCAGTAACCTGTGCAGGTTGTTTTGCTTCTATTTCCTTTTGTTGTTCTTTTACTGCCTCAACTAAAATAGGTATAAACCCTATGTAGTTCACCATTTTGAATGTTTCGAAATGAGCAACATTTTGATTATGTGCGTCCCTTGGTGTACATGCATAGGTATCAAGTTGCTTATCAAGAACTAACTGAGGAAGTACTTTTTCAACATCCTGAGCGACAAAGCCATACTGCATAGTGTTTTCCAATCCTAAGTAAGGATATTTCTGAAGGTCAAACTCATAATTGACTCCACTTAATTTATTGATAATTTGCAATGCGTTAGGAATCGGTCGAATATCTTTTTTGGTTCTTTCATCAGAAAGATTTGTTAAAGAACCTGTATATCCAAGTCCATTAACAAAAACACCTCCAAACCCAAGCGCACCTGTAGTACCTACCCTCACACCATAAACGCCATAACCATCACGTCCGTTATTATAACCGGTAGCACCTATTGCAGTTTGTGTATTTGTAGCGCTTATAGCTAATCCCCATATACCACTTGGAATATTTGCAGTCAAATTATAAGCTGTAATACCTTCAAGGGTATTGTATGGATTATTAGTCACTGTATTATTAATTTCATCTGCCACCCCGCTGCCTGAATTAGTGATTTCATCTAAATCACCTGCTGCTACCGCTGCCTTAAATACATTAAATGCCGCTGTTCCTGCAGCCCCAACATTTGAAGTGCTTGGTGTTACAGTACCAATACCAACAGCGGTTCCATTATCAAACATTATAGAATTACACATTGTAGTAGCAGAAGTAAACTTAGTGACATAGTTTGTGGTAGCTGCACCACATATTGTACCCGGGCCGGTTGGTCCAGTAGCACCCGCAGCTCCATTTGTTCCATTCGTGCCATTAGTACCATTTGTTCCGTTGGTCCCATTTGTTCCTGCTACACCTGTTGGACCTGTTGCTCCATTGGCACCGTTTGTACCATTTGTTCCGTTAGTTCCATTGGTACCCGCCACACCAGTTGGGCCAGTCGCTCCATTTGTTCCGTTTGTACCATTTGTTCCGGCAACACCTGTAGGCCCTGTTGGGCCCGCTGTGCCTGTAGGACCAACACTTCCCGCGCCTCCAGGACCTGTTGCTCCTGCAACACCAGTTGGACCAGTTGGGCCAATAAGACCTGTATCACCTGTCGGCCCACTTACTCCATTTATACCATTGGTCCCCGCAACACCTGTAGGCCCTGTTGGACCAGCAACACCTGTATCACCAGTTGGACCATTTACTCCATTTATACCATTAGCGCCTGTAGGGCCCGTAGGGCCAAAACTACTGCGGCACAAAGACTGCCATAAAGATGTTACGTGATTATAAAAGCAGAAACATGCTGAATCATTACAATAAACTAATAAACTAGTGTCGGGTGCTAAAATAGCCAGCATTTGTGCAGCACTCATCCTTGGCACTAATACACCCTGAACGGTAGATTGTGCATCGAGTATTGAAGAAGGATGAGGGAACTTAGTTCCGATACCTACGTTATTCTGCGCACTAAGCCCGGAAACGAGAACAGTCATAAAAAGAATTTTTATGACTAAGGCTTTTTTTAAGAATTCGTACTTATTTAACATGTAATAAAATATTATAAAAATGGTTACTTAACAGATACTTATGTTTAATAAAATTTACTTGTACATTTTCACAGACAAATATATTAATTAAAAACTTAAATTCCAAATAAAATAAAAAAAGCGGGGAAGACCCCGCTTTTTCTTTAAAATCCTTATAATCAATTATTCTCCGTCTCCGCCGCTGCTTTTCATGCTACCCTTTTGCATGTCCTGCATAGCTTCTTGCTGCGAGTTATAAACTTTATACCCAGTTGTTGGGATAACAAAAAGACTATCAGGTACAGATTGTTTTGTAACCGATTCAGCAGTAAAATAAATACTCATGCCACGTTGTTTCGTTTCAAAAGATAAAGGAAAGCCCTTTAAGCCTTTATATTGGCCCATATCTTCTGCATACGGCAATTGATCAGTATAAAATATGTCAGATGTATAGGCTTCGCCACCTTTACTGGTAACTGTGGCTTGCGCATGTTTGCAGGTATATCCTGCAACTGTTTTTGTATCATCTAAATACTTTATATCCGGTGCTTTGTCATCAGGATTTTTCTTGGTCCCATCATTTTTCACTTCATATTTTCTTCCCATCATATCATTAATAGAAACAGATTGCTTTGTAGATCTGTCACTAATAGTTACGTTTTTGCCCATAGCAAAACTAAACTCAACCCTTGACTTGTCACCTTTAGTATATATCTTAAATGTGCTGCCCTGCATCATTGACGCCGCCTGAGGAGGCACATCGCCACCATATTTCATAGTATAGGTTATAACTCCTTCAAAACTACCTGGCGCATACGCATAGTTAGTAAATGCAAAAAATCCAAAGCCAATTGCCATTACTGAGGCAATTTTTACAATCTTCTTCATGATTAATTTAAGTTAAAATGTTAGGGCGAATTTAGTTCTTTTACTAATTAAAACTACTCAAATCCTTTATAAAGCTCATCTATCTGCTGCTTGCTTATAAGCTTATACTCAGGCGGCATAGTAAATATGTCATCATCAATCTTATCTGGTGTAACCTGCTGTGCTGTGAATTCCATATAAAATCCGTACTTACTTATTTTATATTCCATTAACACGCCATCAATATCTTTAAAAGGAGTAGCCCAATTAGGGTTTTCCAATTTAATTTCCTTTGTATAGTAAATATCGAATGGTGGGAATTTGCCATCCTTATCTTTAGCAGTAACTTTTTTGCATTTGTAACCTGCTATCATTTTAGTTTCGTCAGTTGGAGTAATTATTAATTGCAGATCCTTTGTTAACTCCTTATTTATAGCTGCTGTATCAGCAACATAGGCAACCTTTTTGGTAAGCATACGCACCATTTGGGTTATTTTCATTGCAGGCTCATCATTAATGAACGATGTTTCAAAAAGCCCCATACCTGCTACCATTTCAGCATAGGCTTTGTTCTTCTTAAACTTAACGGTCATTTTATCCGGAGCGAACTTTGCCAAAGCATTGGCAGTGTCTAGCACGGTAATTTTGTATTCTATAGTACCCTCGGCAATACGGCTATGGAACAAGCCATGATCGCACCCCACAAAAAGTAAAATTAGACCACAGATAGTTACTCCTGTAATGAGTAGTTTTTTCAATTGGTATGAATTAAGCGATACAAAAGTAATTTTATCTGGCAATTAGCCAAACTTTTAACACTTTCATTTCTTGAATTCATAACTTATATACTCAAACCCTGTATAAGGAACCAAAACCTTAGGTATACGAATACCCATATCTGTCTGATTATTTTCAAGCAGGGCAGCTACAATACGCGGTAGCGCCAGTGCACTGCCATTAAGTGTATGCGCCAGTCTTGGCTTATCTTTGCCTTTCTTAACGCGCAACTTCATACGGTTGCTCTGAAATGTTTCAAAATTAGAAACAGAACTTACTTCCAGCCAACGCTTTTGTGCTCCTGAATAAACTTCCATATCATATGTAAGTGCCGATGCAAAACTCATATCTCCCCCGCAAAGCTTAAGTATACGGAAAGGTAATTCAAGGCTTTTTAATAAACCTGCCACATACTCGCGCATCTCTTCAAGGGTCTCATATGATTTATCAGGGTTTTGTATTTGTACTATCTCTACTTTATCGAACTGATGCAATCTGTTAAGTCCGCGTACATCTTTACCATAAGAACCTGCTTCGCGCCTAAAGCATGGAGTATAGCCGCAATTTTTTATCGGTAGGCTTTCTTCTTCAACTATCATATCGCGATACATATTGGTAATAGGAACCTCGGCAGTAGGAATAAGATAAAGATCATCGACCGTTACATGGTACATCTGCCCTTCTTTATCGGGTAACTGACCAGTGCCAAAGCCTGAATCCTTATTTATCATAATAGGTGGCTCAATCTCTATATAACCCGCAGCAGTTGCTTTGTCTAAAAAGAAGTTAATAAGGGCACGTTGCAGCCGTGCTCCTTTTCCTTTATATATTGGAAAGCCAGCACCGGTAATTTTAACCCCTGTTTCAAAATCAATCAACTCATATTTCTTAGCCAGTTCCCAATGCGGCAATGCAGTTTCTTCAAATTGGGGAAGATCGCCATGCTGGAAAACCACTTCATTATCTTCCGGAGTTTTTCCTTTAGGAACACTTTTATTGGGAAGATTGGGAAGCAAAACTGATTTATCTAACAGTTCCTGTTCAGTCTTCCTTACCTCAGCTTCCAGGGTTGTAATGTCTTGTTTCCAGGTAGCAGTTTTAGTTTTCAACTCATCGGCCTCTTGCTTTTTTCCGGCCTTATATAAATCGCCAATTTCCTTCGATGCTTTATTAAGCTGAGCCAGGATGTCATCTAACTTGGTTTGAAAACCCCGTTTCTTTTCATCGATACTTAGAATTTCGGTAATTACGGTTTTGGCATCGAAGTGCTTTACAGCAAGGCGTGCAATAATTTCATCGGGGTTTTGGCGTATGTAAGCTATTTCGAGCATGACAGAAAAATTTAGACAAATATAAAATCAAGGTTTGAACTTTCTACAAATAAAAAATCCTGCCTATGAACAACGTCACAGGCAGGACAATATTGAATCCTGCTATTACTATGCTGAGGCTTCAGCAGGGATAACAGCTACATAACGCCTGTCAGCCCTTTTTGTAGTAAACTTAACAGTGCCATCAACAAGTGCAAAGATTGTATGATCCTTACCCATGCCTACACCTTTGCCAGGGTGGTACTCGGTACCCCTTTGGCGAAGGATGATATTGCCAGATTTTGCCGGTTGGCCTCCGTATATTTTAACACCGAGACGCTTACTGTGCGACTCTCTTCCGTTCTTTGAACTACCAACACCTTTCTTGTGTGCCATGACGTTTGAACTTTATAAAATGATTATTCTTTTGATTTTTTACCAGTTGGCTTCTTAGCTGCAGCAGGCTTCTTAGCCTTTGCTTCGCTTTCTGCTTTCTTAGGAGCAGCTTTCTTTGCAGGAGCAGCCTTCTTAACTGTTGCCTTTTTAGGAGCTTCAGCTTTTACATCAGAAGGAGCAACTTCAGCCTTAACAGGAGCCTTCTTAGCTACTTTCTTAGGAGATAAATCCTCTTTCATGGTTTCGCCTTTACCAAAAATTCCATGAATAAATAGCTCGGTAAGCGATTGCCTGTGGCCGTTAAACCTGCGGTATCCCTTTCTTCTTTTATGTTTGAAGATATGAACCTTATCGTCCTTTACATGTGCCATAACCTTAGCTGATACGCGTGTACCGTCAACAAATGGAAGACCCACTGTAACTGCACCTTCGTTATCTACTAATAATACTTTTTCGAATTCAAGGTTAACACCTTCTTCGGCCTCGAGGCGGTGAACATAAAGCTTCTGAGCTTTTTTCACTTTGTGCTGCTGGCCAGCTATTTCTACTATTGCGTACATGTTTTTTCTATTTAAGGG
>DATHOD010000151.1:0-10820 GCA_035485295.1 Bacteroidia bacterium | reverse complement strand
AGGCAGCGGCAATGCAGGGGGTATATGGATAAGCAATAACATTAACCTGAATGCAGCCGCTACATGGACACACTGTACTAATCCGCCACGTACACAAGGGCACCCATTGTGTATAAGGGTATTGAATGACGGAACCCTAATTGCAACCTTTTCCGGCAGAAGGACCTCGTCGAACTTTACCGATAGCTCAGGCGTATTTATGAGTACCAATCAAGGGACCAGCTGGACAGACGTTAGTGTAAATGGAATGAAGTATTACACTATGGACTTAACCGTTGACCCTAACGATGCAACACAAAACACATGGTATGTATGCGTGTATAGCGGATGGGGTGGGCCAGCCAATGGACAGGGTGGTTTATACCGCACCAAGAACCGTGGCACTAGTTGGACCAAAATGATAAACTCGGTTAACTCCAATAATGGAGACACCGTTAGCTGCTTCTCTATAACCTTCGACCCGACAACCAAAGGAGCTGCATATTTAACCACCGAAACAGGTGGCTTGTTTTATACTGCAAATATCAATGCAGCAAAGCCGGTTTTTACCCAGGTTTTGGCATATCCTTTCCAGGAGCCGTTGCGTGTATTTTTCAATCCGTATAATGCAAATAATGTATGGGTAAGCAGCTTCGGAAATGGACTGGAAATGGGTACACTAGCACCGACCGCCGTCGATGAGTTAAAAGTTGAAAGTGGAAAGTTGAAAGTATATCCTAATCCTAACCAAGGGAGCTTTACAGTTGAGCTAAGTAACGATGCAGAAAAGTATGAAATGGAGGTTTATGATTTAATTGGAGAAAAGGTTTATGATAAAGCACTTAATAGCGGTGTAAATCAATTAAATATGAATAATGAAAGTAAGGGTATCTACATATACAAAGTTACAACCGAAGGTGGTATGTTAATAGGCACTGGAAAACTTATTATTCAATAAGTTTTCAATTAAAAATTACGAATTAGGAATGGCGATGCCCACATGAGTTCCTTAAAGAAATAACTGAACGAAAAGTTACTAACTGAGGTAAGCTTTTATCTATTCAAATTGTAGTTGATTCGTAATTTTTAATTCTTAATTCATAATTCGAATACTTCCCTTAACCAAAACCCTATTTCACTTATCAAATTGCCTTGTTCACTCAATCGTATTCACTTTGTCTTATTTATGCTTAAATTAGAGTGATATTTATAAAGCCACTTATGAACAAACAATTACTACTTCTTTCAGTATTCATTTTTAGTAGTTCAATTTCGTTTGGGCAGACATATGTAATTAATAGTATTGCAGGTAATGGCACTGCCGGATTTTCGGGAGATGGAGGATCTGCTTTACTCGCTGAAATAAATTACCCTTATGGAATTGCTTCAGATGATTCAGGCAATGTTTATATAACCGATACTTTTAATAACCGCATTCGTAAGATAAGTTCAAAAGGAATTATTACCACGATTGCAGGTGGAGGTACAAAGTCACTGGGCGATGGTGGCCCGGCAGATTCTGCGCAGATAAATTTCCCTACTGCTATAGCGGTTGATGATTCAGGCCTTATTTACATTGCTGATTATAATGATAACCGAATTCGTAAAGTTGACAGGAAAGGGATTATAACCACATACGCCGGTACCGGTTCACAGGGTTTCACAGGCGATGGCGGGCAGGCCGCTTTAGCTGAGTTATATAACCCTGAAGGAGTTGCTGTAGATGATTCGGGAAATGTTTTTATTGCGGATAGGAATAATGCCAGGATACGTAAGGTGAATAAAAAAAGAATTATTACCACTATAGCAGGTAATGGCACAGGTGGCTTTTCAGGCGATGGTGGTGCCGCTACTATTGCTGAAATAAATTGGCCCAAAGGTGTTGCTACTGATGATTCGGGTAGTGTTTATATAGCCGATTATAATAATAACCGCATACGGAAGGTAAGCGCTAAAGGAATTATTACTACCATAGCGGGTAATGGTACAGCAGGTTATTCTGGTAATGGCGGCTCAGCTTTAGCGGCAGAAATAAATGGGCCTACAGGTGTAGCTATTGATACTTTAGGTAATATATATATTGCCGATTATTCCAACCACATTCGGAAAGTTAGCAGGGCCGGAATTATTTCTTCCATTGCAGGTAATGGCACAACAGGCTTTTCGGGCGATGGTGGCCCTGCAACATCTGCAATGATGAGCAGCCCATGGAGCGTTACAGTGAATGATTCAGGGTTCATCTTTTTTCCTGATGGCGGTAATCAGAGGGTTCGCAAATTATCTCCAATGCCTACTGTGGTTAATAATATATCAAACAGTAGCGAAACTGTTCTTTTTTATCCCAACCCTTCAAACGGAAAGTTTACTTTCCAGTCGTCAGTCGTTAGTCGTCAGTTGTTAGTAGAAGTTTATAATGTGCTTGGTGAGCAAGTCTATTCTCAATACTCATTACCCAATACACAATACCAAATTGACCTAAGCTCTCAACCAAGTGGTGTTTATTTCTACAGGGTATTAAGCGATAATAAGTTTGTGGGGAGTGGGAAGCTGATAATACAATAGCAAATTTTAAATGTTAAGTTTTAAATTTTGAATTAGGAAATAGCCCACTGATATTAGCCTAAGTCTTAACTGTGCTATTGGTATTCAATTTAAAATTCAACATTCATAATTCAAAATTTATATTTTTCCTTGTAAGAGGAAAAATATATTACCTTTCATGCACCAAACATAACGATATGAAAAAGCACATCTCATTTCTATTTTCTCTTCTTGTTTTTAGTTCTTCACTCTTAACTGCTCAAACCTGGCAACGTGCAGGCAAAGGAGTAAATGGTACTCCGCTTTGTTTTGCAGTCTACAATAACGAACTGTATGTTGGTGGCCGTTTTGAAGGCAACTTTGCCAAGTGGGATGGTATGCGTTGGAATAATGCCATAAGCAATATAGATGGTTCTATATGCACTATGGTTGAATATAAAGGCGAGTTATATGCCGGTGGGTATTTTACTGCTGTAAACGGAAAATCTTTTAAATACATAGCCCGTTGGGATGGTAAGCAATGGCAGGAAGTAGGCAAGGGTACTGATTCTCCGGTATTGTCTCTATTGGTATATAACAACGAATTATATGTTGCAGGTAAGTTCGATAATGCAGGTGGTGCACCAGCTAACCACATTGCCAAATGGGATGGTTCTAAATGGACTGCTGTAGGCAAAGGATCAGATGTGACAATAGAAAAGATAGGGCTTAGCAATAATGTAATTTATGCTTCTCCTTTCTTTCAAAACGATGGAGCAGATTTTCATAACATAGGAATGTGGAATGGTACGGACTGGTCTCCGGTTGGTAAATGGTCCGATGGTATTATATTCTCTTTTGCATCATTTAATAACAAGCTTTTTGCAGCCGGTCACTTTACCGAAGCATCAAGCGGAGTTGCAGCAGGTAACATTGCGGTATGGGATGGCACCAAATGGAGTTCGCCTAGCAAGGGTATGAGTCTGCATGGTAATACCTACGACGCTAATGTTAAAACACTGGCTGTTATAAATGGTACATTATTTGCAGGCGGACAATTTGATACTGCTGATGGCCATGCCGCAAACGGATTGGCTTATTGGGGAAATGTATGGATGGCTGGTAATGGCAATATACGTGGCACTGTAAATGCCATTATAGAGTTCAATGGTGAGTTATTTATTGGTGGTGACATTGCCAATAACGAAAACGACAGGCCATTGACCATTGTGCATATGCCAATGAAAAAGTAATGGATGAGCAGAAGGAATGTCATTTTTCTTATTCTGTTTTTCAAATTTGCCTATACATTCGGGCAAAATACACAATCTTTTAAAATAGCTGGAGTAAAGGAAAAACCAGCATTGAAGTCGCTTACTTCTGCATCAAATACATTATATCAGGGCATTGATAATGTAATGATATTAACAGACACACTGATATCTGCAAAGAGATATATTATAAAAGCACCGGGTACAACTATGTCTTGGAATGGTAATAGATTACTAGTGAGATTATCAACCCCTAATTTAGATACAATATATGCTTCTATTTGTAAAACACGTGGCAAGGATACACTAATTCTGTACAATCAGAAACTTCCTGTTAAGAGAATACCAAATGGCTGGTCCATCACATTAGGTGGTTCGGTCGTAATGGATACCATTTCAAAAACAAAGTTACTGCGATATAAAAAACTAGGTGTATGTCTTGATGCCGATATTATTAAAGGGTTTAATGCACATATTACAAGATTTGATATGCAAATTGGTAATAATACATTTCATTCCGATTCAAATGTTCTTACCCCCGAAATGGTTAAAGCCTTACAGTATTCTGTAACGGGAACGAATATTGCAATTAATCAGATAGTAATTGTTGGAGACCCATGCCCTATAGTAATTGCCGACCGTCAATTGCGTTTAATTAACTGACAGTAGTAGATTTAATCCATTATTTAAATACTTATTTCAAAAAGTACAAGTGATAGGGTAGAGTAGTGCGATGGTAATCCTTTCGCATCTTTATCTAACTGGCGGTAACCAATAATTTTAAAACCAACACTTACGTAATAATCGGTAAGGTTTTTATTATCTGCCCAGGTATCCATTCGTATGAATTTGCGGCCTGTTTCTTTGCAATGTTGTTTTGCCCATTCCACAATTACTTTCATAAGACTTCGGCCTTTAAATGCACTATTGGTAGTAATACGGTGAAGGTAAATAGAGAAATCATTATCCATTTCTCCCCATAGTAGCGGATCGGAATAAATGACGGAGAATACACAAGCTATCTGCCCATCTATTACAATCTTCCAGTTGCGTTTGTCTTTTATTTCTTCGGTTATAAGGTTGCGGTCAAATTCTTTCCACAGGTTATAACCCTTTGCCTTTTGGTATGCAATAGCTCCCTTGTATAGGTCAAATATATTGTCCAGGTCCTCAAGTGTACTATTTACAATTTCCATAAAGTAAAGTATTGGGTATTCAGTATTGCGTATTGAGTAAAGGATACCACGGTCATCATTGTTTTAGTTTCAGGAAATCTCCATCCACAATAAATAGTTTTACTCCTTCAGCAGAACTGGTGCGGTGTGAGCTTAACTCGTCACTTACCTGGTAGCTCATTCCCTTGCTTAGTTTAACAACTCTGCCATCGGCGAGTTCGGTATTCATTTCACCTTCTATACAATAAATAATATGCCCCTTTTGGCACCAATGGTCTGCAACATAGTTTTTAGAATATTCCACCATTCGTAATCTCAAGCCATCGTATTGAATGGTTCTCCAGTATGCTATACCGCTATCTCCCTTATGTTCTGTAGCTGGAATGATGCTCCAATCAGTAGTTTGAAAAGGTATGTTCTTATCCATGATTAATTCTGTCGTTATTAGTTGATGGTTGTGATGTAACAAGGAACTCTAATTCTGTATTGCTTTCGTTAGCTATATAATGCTTTGTCTTGGGTGTGATAATTATTCCTTGCTGTTCATTAACTGTTTCTTTCTTACCATCAAGATAAAACGTAGCAGTTCCTTTCAGTATAAAGAAGAACTGTTGGGCTTTATCATGAGAATGTAATTGCTCCTGTGTCCCCAAAGGCATTAATTCCTGTTTTACTGAAAGCTCAGGAGTGTCAACCATTACCCAGCTATCGCAATTTGTGCCCCAGGTATAGTGTTTGGCTGTCTGCTTGTCTTGTGGCATTAATTAAAAATTACGAATTAAAAATTACTTACTTTATATGTGCTATTCTCAATACACAATACTAAATACCCAGTACTTAAAACACCATTTCCATTTTAATATCTGCCCTTTGGAATTCCGATTGTCCCAATGGTATTTCGTGAAAACCAAGTTTATGATACAGGTTAACTGCTTCAGCCGAGCCTTTGGTATTTGAGAACAGAATTAATTTTTTCGCTCCCAGTTCTTTCATCTTCTGCACAGAATGAATACCAAGCAACCAACCGATCTTTAATCCCCTGTACTTTTTATCTACTGCCATTTTAATCATTTCATACACACCATTACCCATATTAAGGTAAGCACAGGTGCCAACAGGGTAGCCATTATGCGTGGCTATGTATATAGTGCCTCCGCCTTTTAAAATATATCCATCCGGATCATCGACAGTCTTAATGTCCTCTTCTTCCATCACGAATTTGTCGGTTATCCATTCCACGTTTATTTCTTTAAAACGTGCCTGGTGCTCGGGTAAATAGTCTATTACCTCAATCTTTGTCTTTTCCATTACTGCATTCATTTTATAGGGTGGGCGAGTTGCCCGCTTTGGTTAGGTTTACATACATTATTTTCTGGGTACGCTTAAGCACATCCATTTCTTTCGGTGCTTTCTTGTCTTCAAAGCCTAGCTTATAATATAGGCGATGCGCTTCTTTTAATTCGTTGGTGGTTTGCAACCAAAGTTCAGCTGCATTGTTCTCTTTGCATCGTGTTATGCAACGTTCTATCAGTTTGGTGGCAATACCCAGTTTACGCACTTCAGGATTAATATACAGCTTGCAGAATTCAAACTTGTCTTCACTCAGTCGCTTGAGGGCCACACAGCCCATTACCTTGTTTTTGTATAGGGCAAAGAACACAAAACCACCTTTATCTAAATAAGCCTCTTCTGGGTTCTTTAACGCATATTCGTCTTCTTTCTCCAGTCTGCCATTGAGCATTCCAAGCAACCAATTACCAGCCAATTCGTAAAAATGCTTTTTGAGTGATGGTTTGAAATCTACTACCAATACCGGGTTATAGTTGGCTACATCTCTGATCCTATCGGGTAAAGGTTTCTTTTCTATTTCCCTTTCAATACGGCTAATTGTGTTTATTACATCAGGGTGGCCAGAGGTAAGTAGCTGTTCTAATGCTTTTGATATAGATTGCCAAATGGGTTCGAGTTTTGCATATAGGTTCTTGCCCTTGGCTGTTAGCACCACATGTTTGGAACGGGCATCGGTAGGGTTAGAGGTTATCTTAACTAAGCCGTGGTCCTGCAATTCACGGACAATATTTTTAACTGTAATATGGGTAAAGCCAATGCTTGCTGAAACATCTTGCATGGTTAATGGCTTGTCCGATTGCAACAAGGTATAATAGGTGGCAAACCAGCTTGCTTTGAATTCAATACCACGCTCGCTGTACATTTTGTCGCCCTCCGTCTGTAGTTTTTCACCAATGCGCCTGAACCTTGTAGCGCCTGCCAGGAAGCCTAATTTCGATACTGTGTCGATCATCACTTATGAAATGTATTTCGCAAATATATGAAATATGTTTCATATACTGAGAAAATATTTCTGCCCTCACCTCAATCCTCTCCCTAAGGAGAGGAGGGTATATTCCTTCTCCTAAGGGAGAGGGTCAGGATGAGGGCGTTCTGGTTTCTTTTGTTTTAGTATTTTTGGGAGTAATGGATTATTGAGTTTCACTTCCTTCTCCTAAGGGAGAAGGGCAGGATGAGGGCGCTTAAGAACACGGTTATTATTTATATTTGATTTATGAAAAGCAAGCGCCCATATTTTTTCGGAGCTTCGTTAAAAACTATTGACAGAACTAAAAAGTTAAGAAGAGATGGGACCAATGCTGAGCTATTACTTTGGAAGGTTATTCGAAACCGTCAACTGAGAGGCTTTAAGTTTAGAAGGCAGCATACAATCTACCATTTTATTGTCGATTTTTATTGTCATGAAGGCAAGTTGATAATTGAATTGGATGGAGATATTCATGAAGTCTCAGAAGTAAAGGAATATGATGCTAAAAGAGAGGCTATATTGAATGAACTTGAGTTAAAGATTTTGCGCTTTACTAATGAAGATGTATTTTCAAACCTTGATAAAGTTATTAAAACTATTGAAGAATGCTTAAGACCGCCCTCACCCTGACCCTCTCCCTAAGGAGAGGGAAGATGATACTTTCCTTGGGATTTGTATTGTTCGCAATCTGTTCTCATGCCCAAACAAAAACAGAGGCTTTAACCCTTACGGGTGGATATGTTCAGTCTTCAGCAAATGGAGGAGGGCACTTATTTTTTGTGAACAATGAAAGGGAGAACATAGATGCCAGGACTGTTGATTTTTGTTTGGTGGATTATGTTCAAGTACCTATTTGGGATTCAACAGTCGATTGTCCGCCTTGTGGTTTGTATGCTAAATTCTTAAATCAGAAATTCTGGGTTACATACCAAATGGATTCTATCATGACCCCCGATGGAAATTCATATACACCTATTATTGATATAAGTAAGTTAGAGCTATTAAGGTAGAATGAAAAGAGTAACTACAATTTGTGTATTGTTGCTTTTAAGCAGACTTTGCTTTGCCCAGGCTTGGGGCGAGGGTGGCTTTGATGCTAATAAAGATAGCTCTGTAACTTTCTATTATAAGAACTCAAATGCAGTTAAGAAGAAGGTATTCTTCTATAAGGACAAAAGAGTGAAGGCTATAGAATACTTTACAAGCATTGATAACCCAAATCCTACGCAGATAAAATGCTTTTATGAAAATGGTAAAATGAAGGAATACCATTCAAAGAAAGCATATAAAACGGGAAGGGGTGATAAGGTAGTAGATATCTTTTGGGATGATAAAGGAGCCAAGAAGAAAACTACTGTGTTTATGGCCAATGAATAGGAATTTTCTTTTCTAGAATAAAAATCGTGCACCATAGTCACTGCGAGTCCGCCTTTGGCAGCGTGGCAGTCTCAGTTTTTAATAAGAATACTGAGAGTATTCACTGTTAGTTTATTGGTCATTATTGTGTTCATGAGCCCTTTGGGGTTGCTTCGTCGTTTCACTTCTCGCAATGACGGGTGGATGTGTAAAAAAGTAAGGGGGATAGCGTAACCTCACCGAAAGCTATCCCCCTGGGTTTCGGCGGGTCGGCCGAAACGTGGAAGCAGGCGCTTCCAACCGATTATCTTATTTCAACTGAAACTTAATAGGTATTGTATATTGTACACGCACCGGGTGCCCGTTTTGAGAACCTGGTGTCCATGCCGGCATTGCACTTACTACACGAGCCGCCTCTGCATCTAACGCAGGGCCTCCTGCTATGCCATGTACCACTTTTACAGTACTTACCGAACCATCAGGTTCAACTATAAACGATATATATGCTGTTCCTTCAATCTGGCTTGTTCTTTCCAGTTCAGGATATGTTAGGTTATGCCCAATAAAGGAAGGAAGATCACCATTGAATTTAGGCATTACCTGCACTACGTGATAAATTTCCGTAGGTACCACTGTTGTGCCTGTGCCATCGGTAGGTTTTATTTGAACTGATGTACCAGTGGTGCCGGTATGCTGATTTATTGTCCCAGGATCAGTAAGATTCTGCTGTTTATTAGTAGGTACGCTATCTGTTGTTTTTGGCTTTTGAATTACAACAGGTATAGTGTTTTGCGTCTGGTTATTCTTGGGTTCCTTTGTCTTTGGCCTAGGCTGTGGCTGGGTTTTAGTTTTAGGCTCTAGGGTCACAGTATATGTGGTTGGGTGCGCATCAACACCTCCGCCGGGTATAACAATTTCCTTATGTTTATCTATAAGATTAATTACAAATGGAATACCTGCGCAAAGTATCCCGGTAGAGACACTTACCAGCAGACCAAGGAGCAATACATGGCTATAGCGCTGCCGCATAGCATATGCTCCATATTCCTTATGCCTTCCTTCAAAAACAATTTCATTGCGGCCGTAGCTGG
The DNA here is from genome assembly GCA_035485295.1 of Bacteroidia bacterium. GTDB lineage: Bacteria > Bacteroidota > Bacteroidia > JABEUT01 > JABEUT01 > JABEUT01. The sequence goes on along the minus strand of DATHOD010000151.1, from coordinate 1,111 downwards.
TAACATCTGACCAATCGCCGCTTGTTTTGTGACCTTTCATGGCTGTTGAGTTTAAAAGTTAGGTCACTTTGCTTCATGCTTGTCAGATGTGTTTTTTAATACTATAAGCGTTTGAGTATTCTCAATCTGCTTTAGTATAATTGTATAACGCAGGTATTATCCTTTTTATTGTTCAACGGTACAAATATGAAATGGTTACCCAAGGTATATTGTTAAAATTTGAATTTTAACAATATAATTAAAATTCCCTGAGTGCTTTTATTCATAAGATTTAGCATATAACACTAGGTATTTATACCTATTGATAGTTAAGAAATAATATTATTTTAACAGCCAAGGATTCATCGATATAATTTAAATACACCCACAATATGTTCAACTCACCAGCATTAAATGTTGTTATAGGTTTAATCTTTATTTTTTTACTCTATAGCCTTATGGCTACTATCATCAAAGAGATGATAGCATCGGGTTTTGGCCTGAGGGCAAAAATGCTTGGTAAAGGCATAAAAAGAATGCTGGACGATAGTAAATCAAACGAGAAAGCGCCTACTGCTGCTGGAACAACAACTCAGATCAAATTATCAACGCTTTTTTATAATAATCCGGGAATAAAATACCTGGCTGAGAAAAATAAGAAAAAGCCTTCCTATTTGGAGGCTTCGGTGTTTTCAAAGACCGTAATTGATATGTTAAAGGGGAAAGCAGATGGAAGTAATACTGTTGTTCAAATCAAGAATAATATTGATTTAGGGAAAATAGCAACTACCATAAAAGATGAAAATGATAAAGACATGTCTGTTGAAGCAATTATTGAATCTGATACCAGGACCTATCTTCTATCATTGATAAGTGACTCTAATAATGACATAGATAAATTCAGGGCTTCGCTGGAACAATGGTTTAATAATACCATGGACCGTACCACCGGATGGTATAAAAATCAGGCACAATTAATTTTATTAGTGATTGGGTTTGTAATGGCTGTGGGATTTAATGTAGATACTATTGGTATTGTAGGTAAGCTATCGAAAGATAAAGATGCTGCTGACCGTATGGCAACATTGGCAACCGCGTATGTAAAGAACCCAAAATCAGCCAAATTTATAGA
>DATHOD010000150.1:0-11528 GCA_035485295.1 Bacteroidia bacterium | reverse complement strand
ATCAGCCATGAAAAAGCATGGATATTTGCCAGAAGAACTAGCGTTAAAGTCAGCAACAGATAGTTTCTTTTTTCACGGTTGAATAAGATGCAGAAAATGATCAGTAAAAGCCATGTAATATTATAGCTGCGGTTAATAAGGTTGTATTCGAAAAGAAAGTAATACCCGAAAATGGTACATACCTTAACAAGTGTAGAAAAAGGTGAGTATTTCAAAAAGAGCCATGTTGCAATAAGTGAAATGCCTAAATGCAGCAGTTGCATATAAAATGGATCGGATGTGAAACGCGATAAAATAAATAACATGATACTCCACAATGGTGGATGACCTGTAAACCTGGCATTGTGTAAATGCTCAACAAGCGAGTGGCTATTTACAGCCATAAGCCATTCATTGGCTTCATCAAGACATAGTTCATGATGAATAATGCCTATATAACTAAGTGTAGCAAAGAGTATTAACAATAAGGGATTAAGCCATACGGGGCTATTCTTCATCATCTATAGCTTCAGAATATGTAAAGTTAATTTTTTCTTTATGTATTATAAAATCAATAAATTTGTTCTCAACCTGAACATTCAATATGAAAACTACCCGAACTCTTATTCTTATTTGTCTGTCATTTATAACATCACATTCCTTTGCACAGGAAATGTGGAACGTACAAAATGATCTGGATTCTTACTACCAGCGTGTTCAGTATTGGAATTCTCATTACCAGCTCGATTCTGCCGCTAAAGCCGATGCCCAGCTAAGGGCAAGGTTGCTTTATCTTACAAGCAATAACCCTGAAACGATGAAGCTTAGTTTCAAATATTTGAAATACTACGACGGGCTTAAAATATATTCATCTTCTGACAAATCATTCCGCATATACCAATGGGATGATGAAATTGGGCCGACAGGGCATAACTACATTACCGTATACCAATATATAGTAGATAACAAGGTACAGTCTGCCTCATTGTTGCCGGGTTGCCAAAGCCAGATAGCTTCTAACATGAAGTATAAGAACCTGTATACCTTAAAAACGAAAACAAGGATATATTATTTAGCTACCTATGCTAAAAAGTTCTCCCAGGAAGAAGCATATGAAGGAGTAGAGGTGTTTTCCCGAAACGATCATTCTATAAATGATTCAATTCAGATTATAAAGTCTACTATGGCTGATACCGCCTATTGCGATTACGGTTATATGTTATCTGAACCCAAAGGAGTAACCACGCACAGCATATATTTCGATAAGAAAAAGAAGACTATTTTCTTCCCTGTTGTGAATAAGGAATATGTGGTTTCAAGCAGTTATACAGCTTATAAATTCAATGGGACTTTCTTTAAGGAAGTAGCTTTCAAGAAATAATTAAAAATTAATAATTAGTAATTACGAATCACTGGAATTATTTATTCTTTATTCGTAATTTTTAATGTGTAATTACCTCATTAAGGTTATGTTTCCTTTCTTGCTAACAGTTGTGTTGTCAAGCATAATGGCTTGCAGTTTGTAAACGTATACTCCTGTATTCATCAATACTCCATTGTATTTACCATCCCATCCGGACGACCTGTTGGTGGATTCAAATACTTTATTGCCCCAGCGGTCAAATACCTGGAACAACATAGTATTGATGCAATTGCCATAAACGAATAGAATATCATTCTCATTATCGCCATTGGGGGAGAATGCATTAGGGACAAACACTTCTCCGCAGTCTTCAGGCAATACAGTTACAAGCACAGAATCTATTTTGGCACAGCCATTGCTGTCAGTTATAATAACATAGTATTTGGTCGTGGTTGTTGGGTTCGCACTTGGGTTAATGCAATTAGTGCAACTTAATCCTGCAGAAGGTGTCCATGTATATGTACTGCCTGAACCAGCAGAAGCAACAGTAAGCGAAGCGCTTCCGCCAAACTTAATCGTAGTATCACAACATGCAATGCCAGTAGCGCCGGGAGCAATGCTTATAGTTGTACTGTCTTTTGCAGAGCAGAGCCCATTAAATGCTGTAAGAGTATAGCTCGTAATTGTTGCAGGATTGATTATAATATTGCTCGTTGTTGCTCCAGTACTCCAGATATAAGTGCTGCCTCCTGAAGCCGATAATGTCACAGGATTTCCAAGGCATATAGTCCGTGGGCCACTTATTATAGGTTTTGGCAGTGAATCTACGGTAACAAGTACGGTGGTACTGTCTTTACAACCCGCATTGGTAGCTACTACTACATAGTTGCTTGTGCTACCAGGGCTGACACTTATAGTAGCCGTGGTAGCTCCATTGCTCCACAAATATGTTCCACCTCCTGCTGCAGTAATAGTAATGGTCGATCCTTTACAAATGGTATCCATATTTCCAGATACTGTTACAGTAGGACTGGGGTTAACTGTTATACTAAAGGTTGTGTCTTTAACACAAGTGCCATTCGCAACCTGAACGGTATAAGTAGTATTGGTTGCAGGTGTTACTGTAATATTTGATGTTGTTGCTCCTGTGCTCCATATATAGTTTGTGCCACCTGTTGCTGTTAATATTGCAGATGAGCCTGAGCAGATTGTCGGTGTTCCGCTAATTCCCGGAATTGGTAAAGGATTGACTTTAATGGTTATGCTGGTGCTGTCCTTGCAAGATCCATTTGTAATCACTACGCTATATGTGGTTGTATTAGCAGGTGTTATATTTATTGCGCTTGTTGTTGCACCTGTACTCCATGCATAAGTTCCGCCGCCAGTTGCAGTTATGGTTGTTGTACTTCCGGCACAAATAGTATCCTTGCTCGCTTTTAAGGTCACAGTGCTTGCTGTTACGTTTACATTCCTGGTAACAGAATCTAATACACCCAATGTGCAACCACCCAAAATTTTAACTGTAACAGGATATGTTCCGGTAGTTGCATATGCTATACCCGATACACTTTGTCCGGTTGCTGAAGAAGGTGTACCGCCGGGGAATGCCCAGGAGAAAGTTATTCCTACTGTATCTGTACTATCGCAAATATACGCCTTGCATGATAGGGTAGAAGAGCATCCGCTTCCTATTAAGCTATCAGTAAATGAAAGGGTATGGTTGGTGTCTCCGCATTGGAATATGGAAAGATCGGTAACAAAACCGGTTTGATATGGATTAGGCATGGTAGCCTGAAATGCCCCGCTTGAAACCGGATAGTTGCCATCTGTAAAACCGGCAACACTCATTTGGCAGCCTTGCACAGTCATATATTTTGTCCACAGTTCGTGGTCATCTTCTCCGCTGCCACCCACAAATGTTTCACATACAGGGAATCCGGCAGGATTAAATTTAGCTATAAACTGATCTTCTGGATTACCTGCCGGGTCGGGTGTATTATTAAACGCATTATCAAATGCGCAGCCAAGTACCGGGTCGGGAACCACTTTTGTACTGGAAGAAACCTCCATATCGTCAACTGTGTAAATTCGATTATACTGGTCAACATCAATCGACATGGTACCTTCTTCAGTTGCTACATTAAAATAAGTTGACCATACCATGGCACCCGCGTTGGTTAGCTTGGTAACAAAATCGGCCCGGGCAGGCGGGCTGTATAATATCATTGTATTAGTGGTTTGGAATGCACCCGCCGTTACCGGGAAATTGCTCGATAAGGTTAAGCCTGCTACAACCACATCGCTATTGCCATCAATTGCAATTCCGTGCGCGCCATCGTCTCCTGTTCCACCCAAATAAGTTGCCCATATACGCGCTCCGGTATTATCAAACTTGAAAACAAAAGCATCGCCATAACTTCCGCCACCTGCAAAAACAGGTTGGTAACAACCAACGGATACAGGGAAATTGCTTGAAGTGGAATTGCCACCTACAAACACATTATTTGCTTTGTCAGTGGTTACGCCAAATGCTCTGTCATCGGCACTGCCACCCATATATGTTCCCCATAATTGCGCACCGGCTGGACTAAATTCCGTACAAAATGCATCATATACTCCGCCACTTGCTGCTTGAAATGCACCTGCTGAAACCGGTAAGTTTGAAGAAGATGTATATCCAACCATTATACCATTACCTGCACCATCTGCAGTAACACCAAAGCTTTGAGTAGTGCCATCGCCACCATAATATGTACCAAATACTCTTAACCCCGTTGAGTTAAGCCTAAAAAGGAATGCATTGTATGCAGCAAAGCCTGTTGCTAGTAAAGTCGTTTGAAAGGCTCCTGCTGAAGTTGGGAAGTTAGTTGAGTTAGTTATACCACCTACGTATGTGTTATCACCAGCATCAACTGCAATGCCACGTGCTCCGTCTTCACCGCTTCCACCATAATATGTAGCCCATATACGTGCACCTGCAGGAGTGAATTTTATTACAAATGCATCTTGCCCGCCTGCATAAACCGATTGGAATACTCCCACTGTAGTAGGAAAGTTGTTGGATTCTGATTCTCCAGCTACAAATAAATTTCCAGCATTGTCAAATGCAGATGCATACGGATCATCACCCAGGTTGCCACCTAAATAAGTGCTCCACCAAGGGTCAATTATTAAGGGAAGTGATTTGTTGTAGTTCTTAATGTCGAATCCTATAGTTGCTTCCCTTCCTGTATTGTCCTCTGCCAGCAAAGTGTAGCTGCCTTCTATTTTTACTTTGGTTCCATTTATTTCCTGGTATATAGAAGGAATGTATTCGCTCACATTACCTAAAGGAGTTGTGATTTTAATACTGCCACTTGTGATGTCTATCTTCTCCGCACCCGTATAATGCATCTTAATGCTCGCCACATTACCACCCGGATTAACAATCACATCATATTCCAACCCTTTTGTAAAAGTTCCTTTAAAAGCCACATCAATATTGGGATAGATATTTTTGTATTTCACATTGTTAAATGCCTGAACACCTGTTACTCCAGTAGGACATTGAGGAAGGTAGTAGTTAAGAAGCCCATCGGTTGGAGAAGTGGTTTCTGTAGTTGGAGTACTGGCCCCTGCAAAATCCATATCAAGCCTGCAATGTGTTACAATTCTATCATCGGGTGTGTTCTCGTTTGGCTTTCCCTTTTTCCTTGGCGGTGCCTGGCTCACTACATAACTTATTCCATTATTTCTCAGGTACACCTGTGCACTGCCAGTATTGGCTGTAAATAGAATATCTTTTCTTGGCTGTCCTTTAGTATCTGCAATTTGCCCCTTGTTAGGAATAAATTCTAACTGATCGCTGTGCAATTGGGGTATTGCTTTTTGTGCTATTGTAAAAGAGTAGTTAAAGGCTAGTAATGAGATGAGTATGTATAGTTTCCTCACAGGTGATTTTTAGGTTTGCAAATCTATCAAAAAACAGTGCCATCTAAACTTGTTTTTAAGGGTATAATCCTATTTCTGAAAATTGTTAAATTGCTCACAATTCCTAGTTCGTAATTTTTAATTCGTAATTAATTCTTATGGAATTTAAAGACTATTTCTCCAAACAATCAGATACCTATTTAAAATTCCGTCCTACTTACCCTGATGAATTATTTTCTTTTCTTGCCTCGTTATGCCCTGTGAACGATACTGTGTGGGATTGTGCTACCGGTAACGGACAAGCAGCTATTTCACTTGCTAAATACTTTAAACAAGTAATAGCTACCGATGCCAGTGAACAGCAATTGAAGAATGCAATTCCTAATGAAAAAGTAAAATATTCTTTGGCTTTGGCTGAAGAAAGTGGAATTGCAAGCGGTAGTGCTGATTTAGTTACTGTGGCTTCCGCCGTGCATTGGTTCGATCATCCAAAATTCTATAAGGAAGTCGACAGGGTATTAAAACCGGGTGGAATACTGGCTGTATGGGCATATAATGAAACATATGTAAATGAAAAAGTAGATGCTGCTACCGAAAGGTTATCTATGCAAGTGTTACGCGATTACTGGCCTGCCGGGAGTTGGATGGTGATGGGTAAGTATAAAGACCTGCCGTTCCCATACCAAAAAATTGAAACTCCCCGGTTTGTTTGTAAAAGCAAAGTTGATTTGAAGGGAATAGAAGGATATTTTTTAAGCTGGTCATCTGCCCAAAAATATGTTACCGAAACAGGCAAAAACCCCTTTGATAGTGTAAGGGAAGAATTTACTGCTGCATGGGGTAATCCGGAAGATGTTAAAGATATTACCTGGAATTTGACATTGATAGTGGGGAGGAAGGAATGACACTTTCAGCTCATAATTAATTATAAGCCTACATTTGCGGAAAATTACTCATCTATATTTACAATGAAAAAGATCTATTTAGCCCTTACTATTGCCTTTATAGTAGCAGGAAGTAATATCCATGCACAAAATTATACTTTGTTTGGTACTGCCCAAAACGGTGGTGCTAATGGCCAAGGCACCCTTTTTCAATATAATTTTAAATCAGGCATAACAACTGCTCCTGTTAGTTTTAGTGATAGTATTGGCACCGAGCCTATTTATGGTGCTATGGCATTAGATACTACATCTGGTTTACTTTTAGGTACAACATATGGAGGTGGACGCTATTCATACGGTACAATATATACTTATGGAAGCTGCGGTGGGTATCAAGTAGCTTTAAATATGCAAACGAATACACCTGAAGGGGAAAATCCTTATGGTAATTTGGCTTACGATAATAGTAATGGACTGTTCTATGGAATGACTGAAGCCGGTGGAGAATATAACTCAGGTACTTTATTTAGCTTCAATACACTTACTGCTAAGTATACAACCATTCTTAGTTTTAACGGAACAAATGGTTCTCATCCATATGGTTCACTAACATACGATCCTGATAATAATATGTTCTATGGCCTTGCTAAAAAGGGTGGTACATATAATGCAGGGGTGATTTTTAGTTTTGCCCCGAGCACTGGAAGCCAAAATGTGGTTTTTAACTTTGATTATACAAATGGTGCTGATCCTAATGGTTCCCTAACTTATGATCCAGCCAATAAGTTACTTTATGGCCTTACTTTTGACGGAGGAACCAATTACGGTATATTATTCAGTTTCGATCCTTCTTTAAATAAAGAGAACACTCTAGTTAATCTGAATGTCACCAATGGTTCTTATCCACTGGGTAGTTTACTTTTCAACCCGCTCGATAGTTTATTGTATGGTATGACCAACCTGGGCGGTAGCACTAACAATGGCGTTGTGTTTAGTTATAATACAAAAACAGGTAAGGATAGTGTGCGTTTTAACATGACCACTGCAAAAGGCGGAACATCTTCAGGCAGTTTTGTGTTTAATCCTAACGATAGCCTGCTTTATGCTATGGCAGGCTACGGCGGTGTTAATAACCAGGGAGCGTTGTTCAGTTTCAACCCTCGCAATAATCAAGATAGCCTTTTGGTGAGTTTTGACTATACGGGTTATAACCCGCATGGAGATCTGTTATTAGATACCGTAAAAAATCTTCTTTATGGAACGAACCAATTTGGTGGAGCATATAGTTTTGGTTCAGCCTTTCAGTATAATATTACTAAAGGCACAGATAGTGTGATCATTAATTTTAACGATACGAATGGTGCTAATATATATTCTTCATTTGTAAAACGTAATGGCATACTTTATCTGTTAACTAATCAAAATGCATGCCTTGGTAGTAATGGGCCGGGCCTTATTTTAAGTTATAACCCTGCTACAGGCATTAATAATATAGTGCACCACTTTGTGTTTTCAGCAACAGAAAACAATCCATATAGTACACACCTTACATACTACTCGGCTACAGGCCTTTATTATGGCCTTTCAAACGGAGGTGGTATATATAATGGCGGCACAATATACAGCTATGATCCTATTACACAAATGGACAAAGTTTTATTTAGTTTTAATGATACAATAGGAGCGTATCCTTTCGGTTCTCTTTCCATATGCCCGTCAAATGGTTTGTTATACGGAACTACTGAACAGGGGGGAATTAATGGCAGTGGCACCATTTTTAAATTTGATCCATCAACGGGTATAACAAGTTTAAGTGCGAGTCTGGCTTCTGCCACCGGTTACTATGCATATGGTTCTTTAACCTATTGCCCTGCTAATGGGTTGTTATATGGCATTACATTCCAGGGTGGATTAAATGGTTACGGTGCATTATACAGCCTCGACCCGACAACTGATAGCTATTCTGATATTATTGACTTTAGCGGAATAGATGGCAAATATTCTATAGGTTCCCTAACATACAATCCGGGTAATGGAATGTTCTATGGAATGTCTAACCAGGGCGGTGTTAATAGCATAGGAGATATATTTATGTTTAACCCTATTGCTAATACCGATAGCCTTCTTCATAGTTTCGATAACTATACTGGGGCTTATCCTGCAAGTGATGTGACGATTGATCCTTCTGATACATTACTTTATGGAGTGACTGAGAGCGGGGGAGTTAATAACGATGGAGTGATATTCAGATATAATATTAAAAGTGGAAAAGACACCAATCTTTATTCATTTGATGGAATAACCGGCAATGCACCTATATGTAACCTGCTTATGGTAAATATACAAGAGGCAGTTACAATAAACAGGGATACTGCTATTTGTAATGGAAGCAGCGTAACATTAACAGCCAATACACTGCCAGGTTCAACATACTTATGGAATAATGGAGCAACCACGAATAGCATAACAGTTAGCCCTACTATTGACAGCACTTATAAGATACATACCTGCTGGGGCATATATACCAACGATACCTCTGTTATGGTTACCATTCATCCGCTTCCTGTCATTTCTATAGTTTCAGGTAAAGACACCATTAACACCGGAGATATAGATACCTTGGTTGCTGCAGGTGCGGTTAGTTATGTATGGACAAGCGGTGATACAAAAGATAGTGCCTTTGTTTCTCCTTCAACTACTACTACTTATACCGTTACAGGTACAGGTGCAAATGGATGTACGGATACAACAAGCTTCAGAGTGGTTGTGAATGTTATTACAGGTATTCAGAGTCTATCAAACTCATCAGCTTCTGTATATCCTAATCCAGCCAATGAGACTATGTATCTTTCATTTGGCATGAAAGGCTCAAGTAATGCTGTTATTAGCATAATGAATATGAATGGTGAAGAGGTAATGTGCAAGAACGCATTAATTAGTAACGGCATGGTTATGCCAATTGATATTAGTGGCCTGCCTGCCGGCATTTACTTTGCGCATATAGTTACTGGCAAACAGACACAAGTGGTTAGGTTTGTAAAGGAGTAATAATATATATGGAATACATGAAAAGCCTTCGAGCAATCGGGGGCTTTTTTATTTTCTAAGGCTGTTATTATAAATATGGGCTGCTTTTTTAATATGTTTTCTATACTCTAGTAAGAATGGTATTGCAATACCCATCAGTGCAAAGCCAGAGCCCTCAAGTATAGAATTGTCTTGAGAGTTTATAGGAAAGTTAGTTCCCCTTACAATACATACAATACCTGATAAGTCTAAAACTACCGAAAGATAAAAATTGAGTTTGGCTTTATGAAGCTCATACTGAGCATCCTTGCTAATGTTAATAATGCCCCACAAATCTTTATAGCTTAACTGAATATTATTCTGTTTACATAGTAAAAAGGGCCATCTATCAATTATTTGTAAGGAGTCGTGCCTGTATAGTTCAGAAGGCGGGGCATTATTTATCTTTCTTCCACCTTCCATAACATGCTCAATATGCTCTTCTTTATTCTGCCAATAATAGTAATCGCAATCTGTCATACTATCGTTTTTTGCAAAAGTAGCTGAACGGTATGAGAGTTCAATTCCTTTATATTTTTGTGTATAGTCCATGTCGTTTGTTAATCTGCCTTTGCTTCCCAGATATTTAGTATTAAGCAGCTTTCCATTTTTGTAATTATCCTCTTCAATTATATCGCCTTTTCTTATATGAGAGTATTTACCATCCATTATTGTAATTCCAGTCTTTGGAGTTTGTTTTGAACTATCAGTAAGTTTTAAGGTGTATTCGTGTATCGGTGAAATTAAATTAGCATAAGCATACGGGCTATACTTCCCAAACCTGCCACCTTTTATATAATAAACATAGAAGTAAAATATTCCCTCAGAAATTGAATCCGTCGGGTAACCATTCTTGTTTAAAAGTTGTATCCAATAGCCAGTTTTATAATGTGCAGAATCAAACTTGTTTAAAGTATCAAGTTTAACAGGCGGGTTAAAAGTTAAACTATTATAGCCTTTAGATATTTTCTGTGCTTCATTCGTTGTGTATGGTTTTTCCAGCACGCAAGACGCAAGTAAGATGGATATAAAAAACGCTTGTAGGATAATGCAGTATATCCTTGCTGGAATGAATGACGTTGTACTAATTGTCTTAGTTATGAAGTGGTTTTAAGCCTATCTGATGCAAATGTAACGATAAAACAAGGTGTTCATTATAAGGCAAATACCACTTTAGTATATTTTAACAATTGTCAATAAATTCTTAAAAACTATCTTTATAAAAACCACAGATGTTATAACTTTGCACCATTAAAATAAAAGCAGCCTACTATGACAAATAGCCTTTTCCACCAAGCCGTACTATTGTTAGAGGATGGAAAGGTTTTTTACGGACGTGCTGCCGGTGCAACAGGCACAACCACTGGTGAACTCTGTTTTAATACGGGGATGACCGGCTACCAGGAAATTTTCACTGACCCTTCTTATTACGGACAAATATTAGTGGCTACCCATGTGCACATAGGTAATTATGGGGTAGAGGACCATGAAAATGAATCGAATGGGATTAAAATTGCAGGACTGGTATGCAGGACCTTCAATGAATTTCCTTCCCGTAAAAGGGCTCAGTCATCGCTTAAAGAATTCTTTGTAAAGAATAATATAGTTGCCATATCGGATATTGATACCCGTGCCCTTGTGCGTTACCTGCGCAATAAAGGAGCCATGAATGGTATCATATCTTCAGAAACTACGGATATAGCGATCCTTAAAAAGAAATTAGAAAAAGTACCTTCTATGCAGGGGCTTGAACTTTCTTCAAAGGTTAGTACCAAAAAGCCTTACGAGGCAGGTGATCCTAATGCAAAGTTCAGGGTTGCTCTTATGGACGAAGGTGTTAAGACCAATATAGTTCGTTGCCTTACCGAGCGTGGATGCTATGTTCGTGTGTTCCCTATGAGCACATCCCTCGATGAAATGATGAAGTTTAAGCCTAATGGCTTTATGATATCTAATGGCCCGGGCGACCCTTCTTCCATGAGCAATGAAGTTAAGGTGATTAAAGAAGTGATGAACTCTGGCATACCTGTAATGGGAATATGCCTGGGAGTACAGCTAATAGCTCTGGCAAGTGGAATATCGACCTATAAGATGCATGCAGGACACAGGGGAATAAACCATCCGGTAAAGAACCTGCTTACCGGTAAGTGCGAAGTAACATCGCAAAACCACGGCTTTGCAGTAAATGAAGAAGAGATAAAGAAAAATAAGAATGTGGAAATAACCCACATAAACCTTAATGATAATACCATTGAAGGAATAAGGCGCACTGACCTGCCAGTATTCGCTGTACAATACCATCCTGAAGCATCACCGGGCCCGCACGA
>DATHOD010000149.1:0-14555 GCA_035485295.1 Bacteroidia bacterium | reverse complement strand
TAGTGGTTGCCTTTTTCTCTTTCTTCCAATGCCGTATTGTATAAAGCATTAAAAGCTTCCCTTGTTGAACCGTTTACGGGTATATGTTCCCAAAGTTTCTTGTCCGATGCTGCTATATATAACTCTTCAAAATGTTCTTTTTCTAAAGGAATAAGTTCCACTGTTTCTCCCTTTAAAATAACCGGGTGTTTTATCCATTGCTCATTCATGCAAGTAATATTAACTAATTACCTGTAGGCACAATGGCGCTTGTTTCAACCATCAGCATTACTGTTTTCTTAGGTGCTCTTGGTCTGTGCATTACACCTTTAGTAAGGGTAACTCCCTGCCCCGGATTTAGTTCAATGGTCCTATCTTCCAGATCAATTAACAATTGCCCTTCCAGAACAAAGAAAAACTCATCGTCGTTGTCATGTTTATGCCAATGGTATTCACCTTCAACAATTCCCAGTCTTACTACACTGTCATTAACTTTGGTCAAAGTTTGGTTGAACCATTTGTCTGTACATTCTTTAACCATCTGTGGCACATCAATGCGTTCCAGATGGTCGTATTTAATGTCAAGTTTCGTTACATAATTAAATTGCTTTTCCATATTTCATATTATTTATATCGTTTGTTACCGGCAGAGCAACTAATATACAAAAATGCCTGAATGTATAAGCCGTTAGGCTTATACAGCCTGATTCCTGAAATTTTGTTGATTATAGTAGAGTATCTTTGTTGTAATGACCGATTCCAGCAACATATTAATTACTCTAAGTGCCTTAATTATTTTATCGTACCTATTTAACATTGTATCCAGGTATGTTAAGGTTCCCTCAGTAATTCTATTGCTTGCCACGGGTATTGGGTTGAAGTTTCTTGGCGATAGATTTTCCATACAAATTCCCGCTGTTCCTTTTTTGCTTAATCTTTTTGGAGATATCGGCCTTATTATGATTGTTCTGGAGGGCTCGCTTGATCTCGAGGTTACACGTAAAAAAATGCCTCTTGTGGGCAAGTCTATTCTTTCATCTGTATTAATACTGGCAGGAACCTCAGGTCTTATTTATCTTATTCTTCATAATTACCTAGCCATGCCAGTCAAGAATTCAATTATATATTCTCTTCCATTGGGAGTGATTAGCAGCGCCATTGCTATTCCTTCTGTTAAAAACCTTTTGGAACACAAAAAGGAATTTATTGTTTATGAATCGACCTTTTCAGATATAATTGGAATAATGGTCTTTAATTTTGTAATACTTGATAATGCTTTTTCAGCAGAATCATTCAGAGACTTCTTTTTGAATTTGCTGTATATAATTCTAATCTCTTTGGTGGGTTCGGGCCTACTTGTTCTTATGTTGAATAGTATAACATCACACATTAAGTCATTCCTCATTTTCGCTATTCTCATTCTTATTTATTCTATCGGAAAAATATTTCATTTGCCCTCACTTCTGCTCATACTTGTATTCGGAATGATGCTGAATAATAACAAGTATTTTATTAAAGGAAAACTGGCGCATATCCTGCACCTGGAAAAGATGTCGGCGGTAACATTGGAACTTAAGTTGCTTACAGCAGAATCAGCTTTTCTGGTTCGTACATTCTTTTTTATCCTTTTCGGCTATACCATGAATATCTATCTGCTTGCAATTCCTGAGGTAATAACTATAGGCTCGGCAATTATAGTATGCGTATTAATAGCCCGCTTTATATTTTTACGTTTTATTTCGAAGGTGCACGTTATACCTGAACTCTTTATTGCCCCAAGGGGTTTGGTGACTGTTGTGCTTTTCTTTAGTATACCGGCTAGGTTTATATCGCCCCAGTTTAATGAGGGTATATTGTATTACGTAATTATAGTTTCAAGCCTGATAATGATGCTTGGGCTGATGTTTACAAAGACAGAGTTCTCAGAAGCAAGTGGTGTTATAAGGGAGAATAAAGTGTAGGCAATAAGTTATTTTTTTAAACTCCAACCATTAGCCTTAATCAGCTTGAATTTAAACTTCAGCCTTGATATGACCTTCTTTATAGCCGACTTTTGAATAATGCTGCTATATTCCATATCAGCAATAAAGGGCTTCAACACAATTACCTGGTAATCGTTATTCACCTTCCAGATAGAATAAGTTTCTAAATAGTGAATATATAGGCCATTAGGGTAAACATTCTGAATAAATTCGTTAGTATAAATGGGCTGGTCAATAATCTGCAATGAATCTTTATCGTGAATATGATCCCATTGCAAATTATAAGGGTTGGGTATATGAATAAGAATTATACCGGTATCTTTCAGCAGGCTCTTAAGTTTTTTAAATAAAGTGGAATGTTGTGCAATTGGTATATGCTCAAGTACATCGGGCAATACAATAAAGTCAAATTTGCCCTTAATATCCAGTTCAATAATATCACCGGCTATAAGCGTAACATTAGTAAGATGCTTTAATTTTTTCTTTGCTATTTCAATACTTTCTGGGCTAATGTCGGTTGCAGTAATGTGGCCTTTCTTTACAAGGCTGGCTAGTAATTGGGTTTCAATGCCAATGCCGCAGCCAATTACTAATATAGAATCAGTTTTCCTGGGTTTAAACTTCTTAACCCATTCCAAAATCTTAATATGCCGGTCATTAGCCCCTTCCTTTAGCTGTTGGGTAGTAAACTCATCGTAATAATTTGCAACCGGGCTTGACATTGTAGATGGTATAGTGTGTAAACGTCTGGCGGAGAGGGGGGGATTCGAACCCCCGGTACACTTTTGGGCGTACGACAGTTTAGCAAACTGCTCCTTTCGGCCACTCAGGCACCTCTCCTAATTTTGAAAAACGGAAGGCAAAAGTAAAAAAAAAACAATGCAGTGGGGAGATGCTTGATATTATGGGCTTCTTAGGCTGGTATTAGTTGAAGTGAAAGAAAAAGAAATAAGCAACTACCCAGGCTTTTTTTATTCCTCCGGCATAACCAAGCGTACTTCGGCTTGAATCTTCAACAGTACCATCATTATCTACATAGCCAATAGTAGACCGGCTCTCATTTTCAACAGTACCGTCATCATTCACGTAACCAATAGTAGAGCGGCTTTCATTTTCAATTGTACCGTCATTATCTATATAACCCATAGTGGAACGGCTTGAGTTTTCTATGGTTCCATCGGAATTAATATAACCAACAACAGAACGGCCTGAGTTTTCTATGGTCCCGTCGGAATTAATATAACCGATGGTATTACGGCTACTATTTTCAATTGTTTGTGCTTTAATAGTCGTGCTAAGTGCCAGAATGGCAGCCAGTAACGGTATTTTCTTCATAACAGAATAGTTTTATCAAATATAGGGCTTTAAGCTTATTTCTATGTTAAATCTTAATTCCTCATGTTATCTTCATATTGCTAATATAGTTTTGCTTTCAGTTAATAACTAAAACAAAAACCTAAGTCATGAAAAAGTTAAGTGTAATCCTAGCGTCATTGGTTCTTTTTGCAGGTGTTTCATTTGCAAGCCCAGCAGTAAAGCAAGACAAGAAAGTTGACAAGAAAGAAAAGAAGGCTGACAAGAAGGAAAAGAAAGCCGACAAGAAAGAAAAGAAGGCTGACAAAGCTGCTGACAAGAAATAATTATTTCTTGTTAAAGCTCAAAGCTTTAATAATGAAAAGCCCTCGGTTTATAGCCGGGGGTTTTTTATTTGATTGGAATTATATCTTCCGGTTTTAGTGTTTTACTACTTTAAAGAACCCTTTATCATACGCCTTAACATATTCCTTATAATACTTTTCCGAAGTCTGGAAACAGGAATAAGCGTATTCCATTGTAAGCTGCTTCACCTTCTCTCCTTTTTTTGCAAAGTCAATCAATTCATCTGCAATAGCGGAGCCCTGCCTGCCACCACTTCTTAAATTGCTCCATGCGCAAATACACGCCATATCTTCAAGAATAGTTTTAAGTTTTTTGGTGCTTTCGCTAAATAGCGCATAATTTATTCTGTCCGCTGTTGGTTGCAATTCTTTCAGTACAAAATTCTTTTTGCCCATTTCTATACTTGCCAATAGGGCAGGTGGGTCCGATAGTACTCTTTTCTGCACTTCTACTATTCGTTCTGCTTCATGTTTCCATGCCGGTTGTGTAGCTTTTACATGAGTCCTAAGGCATGATGGAAGGGTTTCTTTAAGATCAAGCAGAAAAAAACCACTCGGTCTGCCCCGGCCTTCAACTAAAACAGCATACCTCCTTATCCCAAGGCTTGATGTTCCCGCAATGCGAAAAGCGACATCATGTACTTTGTAAAACTCAGGTGTATTCTTTTTCTTAGCCCACTGAAAAATATGGTCTTCTACTTCTTTTTTTTCCTTTTCACGGGCTGGTAAGGTATGTATGTGGTCTATGATCAGCTTTGCTCTTCCATTTTTTTTCTCTGTTCTTTTCTTCAAAAAAGTTTTTCGCTTACGGGTCATTACTTTTTCAAGGAAATGCTTCATAACCCCACGGCTTGTCTCTGGTTCTAAAACACGTATATAGCCTTTTTCCAGCTTATCAAAATAGCAATCTATAAATGCTTTACAAAGTGCATGGCTATCTTTTTCTTTAATACCAAGGCTGTTTGAAGCCACATAAACGCTGGTCATAAGCCTGCTTACGTCAATTAATAAAGGGCCTAAAATACATTCATCAAAATCGTTTATTCCGAAATGGGTAACACGGTTATCTCCCTTATAACTACCAAGGTTCTCTAAATGCAGATCTCCGCATAGCCATACATTAGGCGAATTATATAAAAATGAATTTGAAGCTATATCGTCATAAAGTATATTAGGGATAGCTCGGAAAAAGCGGTACTTGTCATCCCGCATTGCTTTGTACTTTATCTTAAGTAGTTCTGGTATTCTACCAGAATTGTACTCTTTTATCTTTTCAGCAATGTTAGGGCTCATGGGATTTATTTATCGGTAGTGAATAACTGGCTGGCTGGTATTATTTGCTTGTATTGATGAGGGCTCGACCAATATAATACAGCATTACCTTTATTTTTAATGTTGTTGTGGTACTCCACACGAAGTTT
This sequence comes from Bacteroidia bacterium, assembly GCA_035485295.1. Taxonomy (GTDB): domain Bacteria; phylum Bacteroidota; class Bacteroidia; order JABEUT01; family JABEUT01; genus JABEUT01. Next base: position 9,515 of record DATHOD010000149.1, on the reverse strand, counting down.
GTATTTCTTACCCGAAGTTAAGGTTAATTGCGCTGCTTTCTCCTTGTATTTGCCTTTTGATGTTTTTGGCCCAATTACCAAAGTATCATTCACCCAAACCGAGGTGTACTTGTCGGCATGAGTATATAGAGTATAGGTTTCTGAATATAAAGGCTCAACATAGCCTGTCCACCTTGCAGAATAAGCTTTACTTGTAACTAAAGAATCGTGCCATGGTGGCCCCCATCTGAAGTTTACTGAAGGGTCAGAACGAACCACGGAAGTTCCGGTAAAATCTTCAGTATTGTAGTATTCTCCTTTCAAGCCATTTCCATCTCCAGCTGGCAAAAAACTTACCATATATATGCTTCCTTCTTGTTTCAGCAAACTGTATTGAACCCCACCTATAAAGCTTTTGCAGTCTGGTCTGAAACTTGAAAGCCCAGCCCACATCTTATGCCCCAAATACTCCGGGTTGCCGGGTTCATTAAAATAGGTCAGCCTTTGCTTCCATGTTCCATCTGTCCGCATTACCCACCAATCTGTTCCCTGTTTTGTCGCCATGGTATTGCTCATCCAAACAATAAATTTACCATCAGGTGAACAAACTGCATGTTCATTGTAATCATTTGTGGTTAGCTGTTTTATATTTGTTCCTGTTTCAGCATCAATAGTAAATATACCGCATGACCACCAGAAGCGCGTACGCATATTACTACAGAAGATTATACGTTTGCCATCAGCTGTGAATCCATAAGTCTCGTAAAAAGCATCTCCGCCCGGTTCAAAGGTTTTGATATTCTCAAGCTTGGGTATTCCCGCTTCTTCAACAAAATCAGCAGTTTTTATGACCCAAAGACCCAGAAATCTTTTGCTTTTTAGAATATTTGGTGCTTTCTTCCTTTCTACCCAAACAACTTGCTTACCATCGGGCGAAAAACGCGGGCCTATTATTCCATGGTCATTATCGCTGGGAGTATTGGTGAGTTTATAGGCATGTTTATAGTCACGAGTCATAATCCATATATCGGTATAGGTCCCCAATCCGGGTATCGCAGGTAATGATCCACCCTTATGTACAGCTTGTTCTGCCACAAACATTATGTATTTGCCCGATGGGTGCCAGTTTGGTCCGCCGGTATGCCTGTGCGGTATATCGGGGCATAGAGCGCTTATGCAGGTGTCGTGCAAACCATTCGTGTCAGCAATATGTAATTCATAGTATTTGTCCTTTGTTGAGCCTTTCATATCATATGCTATCTGCCTGCCATCAGGCGACCAACTGGTGCCCTCGCCCTGTTGTCGGAACTCACGAATCTTAATTTCCTGGCCCCAAAGCCTAAAAACAGTAAAAAAGAAGAAAATAAATATAAATAATTGAGGCCTGTATTTCATACCAGTTAAGCGTTACAACCGTTTTTGCGAATATAACAAAAAGCATATTGAGATAATATTTTATATAGGTAAGCCGAATTCTTTATCTTTGCAGCCCTAATTAAACGGTCTTTACAAGTTTTCGGGGTGTAGCGTAGTCCGGTTATCGCGTCTGCTTTGGGAGCAGAAGGTCGTCAGTTCGAATCTGGCCACCCCGACATTACAAGGGATATCACTAACCAAGATCCCGTAGCTCAGTTGGATAGAGCAACAGATTTCTAATCTGTCGGTCATGAGTTCGAATCTCGTCGGGATCACAGGCTAGGATTCAATTTTACAACTATCTTCAGGTTAATTTCCTTGCTATCTTATTTGAAATTCTAGCAGCCTTTGCATAGCTGTTACTCAGGAAATAAATAATTGAATACATAAAGTTCTGAAATGGGTTAAGGCCCCAGTACTTGTTTTTTTCATAACCTTCTGCTATTAAGTCGGTGGTTAAGTACTTCTGCGCTATAAAAACCTGCATTTTCGACATCCGTTTAGCCCATAATCTATCACCTGATACCCTGTCTTTAAAACTAACACTACTATCAGAAGCGCTAACCATATTCTTCTCTCCCATATTTTTTTCAACTATAGATTGAACCAATTCGAGACTAGCATCGAGTTTGCAAAAGGCAAAGACTTTATTCAATTCGCTTGCACTGTTATGCAATAGATCTTCATAATGCAATTCATAGTAGTTTTTATTGAACTTTCGGGCTGTTTTAGCTAAATTCTTTAATCTGATCCAATCGAGACAAGCTGTTTTAAAATCTTTCTTAAGCCATCCTGTCGCAGCTAATTTATACCAGGAAAATGCCATGTCTCTTCCATCACGGATTATGTGAATGTATTTGGCATTCGGAACATAGTAGTTGATTAAACCAGTGCATTGTGAATAGGAGGGACATTTATCAAGCACCACTGTATGAGCAGGGCTAATATTAAATGACTTATACACAGTATCAATAAGGTTCATTACTGAATCATCAAACTTCTCTCTGCTTATAAGAAGGGGTAACCCTGATACACCTCCTCCTCTTTCACCTGATTTATCTTCTTCTTTTTCGTAATTACCAACTAAGGGTGCTATATAATCGCTGAACAGGTTGATCTCTATGTTTGCAGATGAAACACTTGGGTGGGCTGAAATAGAATTAAAAAGCATGGTAGTGCCGCTTCTGGGCGCTCCAATAAGAAAAATAAATTGCTTTTCCTTAGTAATGTTCACTTTCTATATTTGTTTGACAATAATATGTAAAAACAATACCATGTTATATTATATTTTTATTCCATGTCGGCTTAAATTATAATATTTGATTGTGAATATAGAAATAATTATTCCCCTTAAGGTCTTATGAATCGAAAGCGAAATATTTTTAAGTTGGGTAAAATTACCCGCTGCGTTTTTGGAATAAGCCTTTTGTTCTTGCTATGTGTAGCTTTTGCAGGTTGTAAAAACAGGTACCTGATAAAAGGTATGAGAGATACATATTTAAAATTCAGGGCTAGCCCTGGGATAGACAGGTACCATATTTTCCATAACGGTATTGTACAAACTGGGATGCCGCTGGCGTGGAGTAGCGCCCAAAAATATAATAAAGATACCATTCCTAATACATACGAGCAATTTTTGGAGAAGAACAATACCATTGCGTATCTGGTTATTAAAAATGATTCTGTCTGTTACGAGAAGTACTTTAATGGGTTCTCAGATACTTCACATACCAATTCATGGTCAATGGCAAAAAGTATTGTTGGAATACTTATAGGTGTGGCTATTAAAGAGGGTAAGATTAAAAGTGTAGATGAAAAAGTAAGCGATTTCATTCCATCATATAATCGGGGCTTAGATACTTTACTTACAATAAAGGACTTGCTTACTATGAGTTCTGGTATTCATTTCGGTGAGAATTATACCAGCCCGTTCGGTTATGCTGCAAAGGCCCTTTATGGAAATAACTTAATGTGGTTAACACTAAAACGTCATTGTGTAGATAAGCCGGGGAGCATATATGAATACCAAAGTGGGAATACTCAATTGCTGGGATACATTCTTACAAAAGCTACCGGCGAATCACTCAGTGATTATGCCTCAGATAAATTATGGAAACATATTGGCGCTGAAAGACCGGGCTACTGGAGTGAAGACCACAAGAATGGAATGGAAAAAGCTTTTTGTTGCTTTAATTCAAATGCCCGTGATTTTGCACGTATAGGTAAACTAATGATGGATTCAGGTAAGTGGAATGGGGAAGATATCATTACCCAAAAATATTTCATTGAATGTACAAAAGGCCAAACGGTTGATTATTATGGGTACCAATGGTGGATAGGCCATAGAGGTGGGCATAGGGTTATTTATGCAGATGGTTTTTTAAGTCAATTCATTGTAGTTATTCCTGACGAAAAAATGATTGTGGTGCGACTTGGCAATGGAAGTTGCAAAGATGATATGGAGACGTATACAGATCTCGCACTATTGATGTACGGTAATAAGAAATAAAAAAAGTGCATTAGTGTTTTATACTAATGCACCTTCTTCATAAAGTCGGAAATATATACCCTTTCTATTACTGTATTATTAACTTCCCCTGAGATATAAGCTTATCTCCAGTTTCAGTCATAATCCTGTATAAATACATTCCCGGTTTTGCATTCAGATTTATGGATGTTACACCGGAATTAATTAAAGCATGATATACCTGTTGCCCAAGTATATCAAATATCTCAACTTGTGCTTTTTCGGTTTGTGCACTTGAAAGCTCAATATTGAATGATCCCTTGGTTGGGTTAGGATATACCTTAACATCTTTAGCATCAATTAAATTTTGAACAGATGTAGTTATGCTACCGGTGATATTAATATTGTCTACATAAATAATATTACCCCAACCAGAACGGCTTTCGAATGAGAACATAACAGATGCCTTACCGGCAAGAGCCGATATGTTAACAGAATCAGTTCTCCACGCAGTGCTTGAAGGAGGTACAAAGCAACCGTTGCCATTCACATCAGTACCTGCTCCTGTAGTGCTTCCGGTTGTACACAACGTCATTCCACCTTTTGAATATAGACTTGTCCACGTAGTCCCACAATCAGTAGAGTAGTAAATTACAAGGGTATCGCTATAGGTTGGAACCTTACTTGGTTCATACGCTACATCAAACCACATTTTTGGTTTTACAGCACTGGCAAAACTATAATCGGGAGTATATAACTGCTGCCTTTCTCCGGTAATGTTCGACGTACTACCACAATTAGCAGGGAAATACATACACTCACTGCTATTGTTTCCTAAAGATGTACAATGTTCCCAAGCACTATCAGTTGATACCGGAAAGTTCAATACCCAGCCTGTTGGAGGAAAGAAACCTTCCTGAAAACCTTCGTTAACTGGTAATGTACCTGCCGGTGCTACTTTAATATAAGCTGTGTAGGTAACAGAGTCTTTTCCTGCTGTTGACGTAACTACTTCTTTCACATTGTATACGCCGGAAGTAGAATATTTTATACTCGGATTTTTTGAAGTAGAAGTGCTTGGTGTTCCACCGGTAAAGGTCCAGTTCCACCCGGTAATAGTGCCTGAAGAAGTGCTTTTATCAGTGAAATTAACCGTAGTGCCTGGGCAAATTGCTGTGAGATTAGATGTGAAACTTACCGATACAGCACTACATGTCATAGTGTTAAATGCGGTTGTGCTACCATTAAAAACATCCGCATCAACCTGGCCACTTATTCCTGTATATGTTGCTGTAAATGACCATTGCTTGAATATCCAAGTTGGCCATACACCAGTGGTAGCCGGTGGGGTAGATGAATTACCATCCGGATCAGCCATCCAAAGCCCGCCATAACCTGTTATAGAACTCTGGTACATCGATCCTGCATAGCTTCCATCACTGTAAAGAACAGGCTTAACACCTGTAGAATCGTATACTATTTGCATCCATGTTTCAGCCCATGCAGTTAACTGGGCAGGGGTGAAATAACTAGATAGTGTAGGGCCACTTGGTGGGTCTTCCATATCTAGTGCCGGAGGCAAACAACATGATTTGATATATGGTTTCGCAACACTCAAAAAGTAATTTGCTTCAGCTGTGGCAGTATTCGTTTCCGGATGTGCGAAGTGGTATGCACCCATTACTAATCCGGCTGATTTACCATTGGTTTCATTGTACACAAAATCTGCATCTTTAATGGTGACACCTTCAGTTGCTTTTGCATAAGCAAAGGTAATGCCATCTGCTTTTACCTGTGTCCAGTTAGGAGTACCCTGATATGAAGAAACATCAACACCAAGTATGGTTTGTGCACTTGTGCTCAAACTAAAAATGGCAAACGCCGAAAGAAGAAGTAATTGTTTTTTCATTATTTCGATAGTTCAATTGATTTAATGTATTTCCAGCCTTTCCCGTTTACCGAGTACGTTACTTTAAATGTCTTACCCGCATACTTAGGGTTCAGTACATAAGTGTCTTTATTTTCAATCAGTAAGTCTTTATATTCTTCATTAATATCAAAGCTCACAACATATTTCTTATTTACATTCATTGTTTTACCAGGAACGCGATGTGTGATCAAGACAACCATGGTGTTGCCGACATTCATAGCATATTGGTCGTTATAAGCACGTACATCCGTTATGGTGCCTGTTAATACTATTGGTGAATCTGTTTGTGCGAACGATGCAAATCCTATGAAGCATAAGATTGCAATAAGTAGTGTTGACTTTTTCATAAGGTATGTAGATTTTATTGAATCAGGGTATTAATTCGAACTCAAATATATTCAGTAAGACCCCAAAAAGCAAATAAAAAGGGGGTAAAAAAATCAACAAGGTCTTAACCCGTTAAGGTAGAAGTATTAACAAACAATATGATTAAGTGTAAAAATGATACTAAAACAAAACCTGAACTGATTTAGATAAATTTTCAAATAGCGCTTTTTGAAAATATTGAGGGGTAAATAAATGGCAGAAAATATTCAATAATTCAGTTTGAAATTGATAAAAAAAGATCGATTCTGAATAATTGTAAGAAAATAACGGAAGCACCGATTTAATGTTCATTTAATTATATTGTAATAAATTTGCCCCATACTTACTTTTATGTCTTTGCTAAATCGATATTTTCTAACCAGTTGTCTTTTACTTTTAGGAATTCTTATCTCCTTCAATACATTTGGAGTTAAGCCTACATGGTCTATTGAAGTGAAGGGTACAGTTATTGAGAATGGCCAATCTCTTCAGGGGGCTGTAATATCACTTTACTCCGACAGTATGTTGTTACAACAAACTACTTCACCCGATGGTGATTTTGTTTTTGTTCTGCATGCCGATACAGACTATATGTTCACTTTTTCTAAGCCGGGCTATGTTTCCAAATGTATAACCTTTTCTACAAAAAATGTACCACTGGCCCGCGCTAAACAAGGCTTTACTGATTATGATATTGAAGTAAGTATTTTCAAAAAGATAGAAGGAGCGGATATTAGTAAACTACTACAGGCACCATTGGCTATGATATGTTATAACCCGGATCTTAACAATGGTGATTTTAAGTACGATGAGAAATATGCCAAGAGCATAAAGCCATTCCTGGCCATATTAGATTTTGAATTGAAGCAAGAGATGAAGAGAGTGGAGCAGGAAAAGCAAGCTGTTGTAACAGACAGCGCACTAAAGAGGCAGAAGATAATTACGTATTCGGCTATTGTGGTATTATTACTGGTTATGGGTTTTGCCATATACGCATACAGGAGCTACAGGCAGAAACGTAAATTAAATGATGAACTCGATTTTCAGAATAAGAGCATAGAACAAAAGAACAGAGAAATTACTGACAGTATTAGCTATGCTAAAAGAATTCAAAATGCTATTCTGCCGGAACCTGCTACCATACGTGAAATATTGCCAGATAGCTTTATATTATTTAAGCCTAAGGATATTGTTAGCGGTGATTTTTACTTCTTCCTGCATAATAAAGAAAATATTTATTTCGGTGCGGCAGATTGTACAGGGCATGGAGTGCCCGGAGCATTTATGAGTCTTATCGGATATGAAAAACTTTACGATGCTTCTCATCAAACATCGCATACAGGTGAAATACTTTCTATTGTAAATAAGGGAATACGTAAGTCCTTAAGGCAATCGGCGGATAAAGGCTCCAGCCGTGATGGAATGGATATTGCATTATGTTGTATACAAAAGGATGGTGATGAAGTTAAATTGTCATTCTCAGGTGCTAACAGGCCATTATGGGTAATCCGTCAGGGTTCCGATACCTTGGAAGAGTATAAGCCAACCAAAAAGGCTATTGGTGGTTTCACCGAGGAAGATCAAGGCTTCGATGTTTTTAAAACGAATGTAAGTAAGGGAGATACTTTATATATGTTCTCTGATGGTTATACCGATCAATTCGGTGGAGAAAAAGGCAAGAAGCTTACCTCAAAGCGATTTAAGGACTTATTATTAGAGATAAGGCATTTAGATATGGCTGAACAGGCAAAACGGCTGGAAAATTTCATTGATAAATGGAAACAAAGAGAAGAGCAGTTAGATGATATTCTTGTGTTGGGTGTAAGAATTTAATTCTTAGCAGAATTTTCTTTTTCCTCTTTTAGTAATACGTTAATATCCTTTATCAGCCTGTCTACATCAGCAGGTACTGTGCCACTATAAACACCTCTTAAGCGCCTGTGAGTATCAACAAGTGTAAGATTTTGAGAGTGTACAAGGTATCCATCGGTTTCTAATAAATACGAATGTATTGCCAGGTCAATTATCTGCTTTTTATTACCGGTTAAAAAATACCATTGGTAAGGTATCGCATCATGCAGCAATGCATATTGTGCCAGCACAGGTACTGAGTCCTGGTCGGGTGTTACAGTATGTGATATGAATTTTACTTTACTATTACCGGCAAATACTTTTTCCACTCTTTCTAACTCTGAATTCATTTGCTTGCATATGCCTGGACAGGTAGCAAAAAAGAAATTGGCTACATATATTTTATTCTTGAATGTGTCGGCCGTCACTATTTGCGCAAACTGATCAGTTAGCTTAAAGTCAGCTACGGTATGATAATTAGTATCTTTTGTAGCAGGATCGTATTTGTTAACTCCAAGTATTGGTAAATAACGCACAGTTCTTTTGCCCTGGCATTGAGCCAATAGAAATATTATAGCAATCGGTACTATAAATCGGAAAGGACTTTGTTTAACCACTCGTGGCAGCATGTTTATAATTTCAAAGGTAGCCTTTTATCTACTTTATAAAATAAAAAAGTCCCCCGGGAACGAGGGACTTAAAAACTATAGTATACTATTTATCTTGTAATGATTAACCTACCACTGGTGCTTAATCTATTGGCTGTAATAGAGTATATATATACTCCTGAAGGTAATGGTGCTCCACTGTCATTGGTTCCATCCCAAATAGATTCATAATAGCCTGAGCTCATTACTCTTTGGTTGTTTACAAGGGTTTTAACCTTGGCACCGTATATGTTATATATCACAATTGTTATGTTATTTGATGCGGCACTTAATGTAAAGCCAATATGTACCTGCTTATCGAATGGGTTCGGATAAGCTTTGGTAGTTAGGGTTGGTGCTGTATGTTGCTGTACTGCAAGTAATGTATCACCGCTCAATAAGTTTGTAATATTAATAGTATCATCACCCGGTTGATATATCAGGTACTGATAGGAATCGAACAACATTTCATTGGTAGTTGAAGTGCCTGCCGTTATATTTTGCGGAGGGCTGAAAGGATTATTCGGGTTGCCGGTTGTATTATCATAAACGTGAGAGCTAAATATGGTATAACCTACAGGTACCTTAACTAACATAGGGTACGTATAATATCCTTGCCAGCTGAAATTCCAATTGTTAATACGCACAAGAGGAATTGTATCAATACCGCTGTATGCATAATTTACTATGCTTACACCCACTTTGTGCTGGTGAGGGAAAGTTGCATATAATGAAACTGCAATAGGTAATCCGCCACTTTTTGGATATTGTGCAGTAAATGTTTTTATGGTATTTGCAGGAATATACATTGACCAGTTCTGGAGGATAGTAGAAGTGTAAATTTCTCTGATACCAGTTG
>DATHOD010000148.1:0-10732 GCA_035485295.1 Bacteroidia bacterium | reverse complement strand
AGCATCAAATGACTCACCCATTCCGGTATGTTCGAATGAATTGTAAATATTCTGATGGCAAAGCATACAAGTATGTGCACCAACATATTTAACTGTATCATTAATATTCAGGTAATGGTGCGCACTATCAACACGTGCAAGAAAAGCATCTTTTGGTGAAAGAGTATTGGTATGACAATATGTAACAGATAGAATTACAAATCCGAATAAAAAAGCAGCAATTACAACTCTTGCACTTGCTGCCCCTACTCTCAAATATTTTAAAATCCTATTCATTTACCTTCAAAAGAGAATTAATACGTTCTCTTATCTGTTCACTGGTATACTTTGGAAGAGTAATTGTTTCTCCCTCAACAAACATGGACTTACATTCCATTAATATTTGCTGTTTCTGGGCAAGAGTAAGTAATTCAAAGACTAGATTTGCATTTGCATATTCAGAAGAAAAAGCCTTTGCAAAGAAATCACGCACAGGCCAAAGGCATGAATGGGGGCCGCTACCAAGAGTAGGATACCTTTCAAAAGCATTCAAAGCCCCCCTTATTCCCCCCGAAGGGTGGATTTTAATACCAACAAAAAGTGTGGTTATGGAACGGCGACTAATAGCTTTCAAAAATGTCGATACTTCCACTCCAGTTTCAACTTTTCTAGCGGAGACTGAAAAATATTTCCCTTCTGAAATTAATGCAATGTGTGGGGGAATATCATTTACTCCTGCAAGGACTAACCATAAACCTGAATTTAAGTCTTCAGAAGAAACGGCGGATATCATTAAGGAATAGCTTTCCTTGTCTTCCGAAAAAATCGCTGGGGAATATTGCATAGCGCTATACTAAATTTCCACTTCTCCTTTAAACACCATACTAACAGGGCCTTCGAGCCACACATCTTTAAAACTTCCGTTCTTTTGAGAGGAGAACCAAACCCTAAGGTTTCCACCCATGGTTTGTATATCGCAATAATCCTTAGCAGTAGATATGTTCTTCTTTGCTAACACCAATGCCGCAGCAACCGTTCCAGTACCACATGCAAGAGTTTCATTTTCTACACCACGTTCGTATGTACGTAATAGTGGAGTATTGTTTTTTCGTATTTCAACAAAATTTACATTAATTCCTTCCTTTTTGAATGGCTGGCTATTTCTGATTCCTCTACCTTCTTCAACCACATCGGTATGCATTACATCGCTTACCTGTGTTACATAATGAGGCGAACCTGTATTGAGGACAAAGTAAGTATTGTTATCGTCTAAGCTATTTACATCCTGCATTTTCAATTTCACCACATCCTCTTTTATCGTCGCATCATGATCACCATCAATAGCAAGAAAATGAGCTTCATTATTCTTTATTATCCCCAAATATTTTGCAAAATGCGCAATGCATCTTCCTCCGTTTCCACACATAGAACTTTCCTTACCATCTGAATTAAAATAGACCATCTCAAAATCGTATCCTTCCTTATTCTGCAATAATATCAAGCCATCTGCACCAATACCAAAACGGCGGTCACACAACTTTTCCCAAAGTGCATATGTATCCTTTTTCAACTTACCATCACGGTTATCTATAATCACAAAGTCATTACCGTTACCCTGGTATTTATAAAATGTAGTCTTCATAAACTTAGTTTTTTAAGCACCATTCTATCCGTAACACGCTCAAAAGGCTTGAAATCGTCTGTATACATTACTTTGTACGCACTTTGGTTTGCCAATAAATAATAACCGTCATCACTCTTAACCAATGCAACGTGACCGGTCGAGTTTATGCCATACAGTACAAGTTTACCTATACTCATTTTATATCCCTTAAAGTTTAAAGGCGATTGCCAGAACTCCACTCGGTATACTGAGGGATCTTCTTCTTCACTTGTATTAGTCATTGAAGCCAGCATAGAATCGGAACGGGCATTGCTTTTATTACTAGAAACAGAATCGATATTCTTAACCGGCAACGATGAAACAGTAATAAGCTGATTTGTCATTACCACAATATTGCTATCGCTTTGTTCCTTTTCAGCAATCAGTGAATCTGCATTACCTGGACCATTCGTTAAAGTATCCTTTGCTATGGCATTATCCTTTTGTACAACAGGCATAATTGTTTTTATATCGCCCTTTGTGATAACCGCTCCCTTCTTATTATCCTTTAATTTTCCTTGTATACTGTCAAGCCTTTGCGATATCTGGCTTTGCTGAACACCAATCTTATTCAGGCTAAGGTGCAATTCACGTATCTGCCTGAATACAGCCTTTATACCTACATCAAACACAACGCCAATTGCAATTCCGGCAAGCAATCCAAATACAAAAAGAACAATTTTATTTTTCATTTCCCATTTCCGGCACAATAAAAACCGGGCTACAAAGTTAGCAAAGTATTGCTGTTAATTATTGTTAAAAATCTCAATGATAATAGGCATCTTGACGATATTTGCATTACGAACTTTAAAATAAAGCAACTATGAAAACATTCAAAAAATTCGTTTCCGTTTTTTCCATCGCTTTGCTTGGTGGAATATGTGCCCTTTCTCTCAATCATTTTTATGTGCAGAAACAAAACCAATTTTTTGCAGAGGCAAATGTACGCAATCCTTTACCTGTAAAGTTTACCGGCTTCAATCCCATGGCAACTACCGAAGGTAGTGTAAATTTTGTCGATGCTGCAAAGAAATCTGTTCCCGCCGTAGTTCATATAAAATCGAAAGTTGAAATGCAGGATACCCGCTACAATAACCTTTGGGACTATTTTTATGGCAACCAGCGCCAACAGCCAATGGAAGGTATGGTTAGCGGCTCAGGAGTTGTTGTATCAAGCGATGGCTATATTGTAACCAATAACCATGTAATCGACCAGGCTGGCAAAATAGAAGTAACTATGAGCGATAGGCAAACCTTTACTGCTAAAATTATTGGCAGGGACCCTGAAACTGATCTTGCTCTTCTTAAAGTAGATGCAACTAATCTTCCATTTATGGAATATGGTAATTCTGATAATGTAGAAGTGGGACAATGGGTGCTGGCAGTAGGCAACCCTTATAACCTTACCTCCACAGTAACTGCTGGTATTATTAGCGCTAAAGGAAGGAATATAGACATTTTGCCTAACGACCCTTCACGTGACCTTTATCCAATAGAATCGTATTTACAGACCGATGCGGCTGTTAACCCAGGCAATAGTGGAGGTGCTTTGGTAAATACAGAAGGCCAGTTAGTAGGTATTAATTCAGCTATTGCTTCTACCACTGGTTCTTATACGGGTTATTCATTTGCTATACCTGTTAACCTGGTAAGAAAAGTAGTGGCCGATATGCTACAATACGGCAGGGCACAAAGGGCATTCCTGGGTGTAACCATACGCACTGTTGATGCTGATATTGCAAAAGAAAAAGGGTTGGATGGTACTGAAGGTGTATACATCGATGCTTTGACTGCTAATGGAGCTGCAGAAGCAGCGGGCTTGAAAGAAGGCGATGTTATACTTAAAGTTGGCGACCAATCGGTAAATGATGTTGCCAGCCTGGAAGAACAGATAGCAAGATACAGGCCTGGTGATAAGGTAAACGTAACGGTTAACAGAGATAACAAACAAGTTAGTATTGACGTTACCTTACGTAATTTAGAAGGCACTACCAGTATGGCAAAACCGCATAGTGAAGGGAGCCCATCTAATAGTGAGGCTGTAGCGATAAACGAACTAGGTGCATCATTTGGTACAGTTACCGAAGATGAGAAGACACAACTTAATATTGATAATGGAGTAAAGGTGGTAAACCTAGAAGAAGGTAAACTGAGAAATATTGGTGTGCACAAGGGCTTCATTATTACCAAGATAGATCACCAGCCTGTTGCATCTGTTGATGATATTGAGAAGATTATAAATAATAAGACCGGTGGAATATTGGTTGAGGGCATTTACCCGAACGGTACAAGGGCATACTACGCCTTTGGAGCGTAAGCCAGTAAAGGGATAGGAAATTTTCGGGCAAAATGTATATACCCGAATGTTATTTTTTCCGATATTTGCAAAACTGTAAAAATTGCCCTTTTAAACACAACCAAACTCATACATGAGACAACTTAAAATAACCAAATCCATCACCAATAGGGAAAGTGCTTCCCTGGATAAATATTTGCAGGAAATAGGTCGTGAGGAGCTTATTACTGCTGAAGAGGAAGTGATTTTAGCTAAAAAAATACAGGATGGTGATGAAAGGTCGTTAGAAAAGCTTACCAGGGCCAATCTACGTTTCGTTGTTTCTGTAGCAAAACAATATCAAAATCAAGGACTTAGCCTTCCCGATCTAATTAACGAAGGTAACCTTGGACTTATAAAAGCAGCTAAGCGTTTTGACCCTACAAGAGGTTTTAAATTCATCTCTTATGCTGTATGGTGGATCCGTCAATCTATTCTTCAGGCTTTGGCTGAACAATCTCGTATCGTTCGTCTTCCTTTGAACCAGGTTGGATCACTGAATAAGTTGAACAAAACATTCTCACGCCTTGAGCAACAGTTTGAAAGGGAACCTCTTCCTGAAGAGCTCTCTGAAATACTTGAATTGCCAATGGATAAGGTAAAAGACACTATGCAACTTTCCGGTAAACACGTATCGGTTGATGCTCCTTTTGCTAATGGTGATGATAACAATAGCCTTCTTGACGTATTGGTGAACCACGACTCACCAAGAGCTGACAGCATGCTTATTAAGGAATCACTCAAAAGAGAAATTGAACGCTCACTCTCAACACTTAGCGAAAGGGAAAAAGAAGTAATAAAACTTTTCTTTGGTATAGATGTTCCACATCCTCTTACCCTTGAGGAAATTGGTGCCAAGTTTGACCTTACCCGTGAACGTGTAAGGCAAATTAAAGAAAAGGCTATCCGCAGGCTACGCCATACTTCCCGCAGTAAATTATTAAAGGCCTATTTGGGATAGCAAAATATACATTTTGCTGTCATGTGTTGAAGGCCCTCGGTGTAACAGCCGGGGGTTTTTTATTGCCGTTTTTTCTTCAACTGAATATTCAATAACTCTAAAGTAAAAGCCCCAAAGAAGGCTATGTAGATATAGCTTTTCGGTAGTTCAATATGTAATGCAGAGAATACTAGCAATAAACCAACTGCAATAATAAACGCAAGGGCCATGGTTTTAATGGTCGGATGCTTATTTATAAAAGCGCTTAACTTACCCGACAGCCAAAGCATAAATACCATTCCTAATATAATAGCCAATGCCATTATTACAAAGTTCTGCATAAGCCCGATAGCTGTAAAAATAGAATCGAATGAAAAAAGCATATCTACCATTACTATTTGAAGAATAGCACTTTTATAGAGCATGTGCTTGCCTTTATCAACCTCTATCCTACCCTTACTCCTAATATGTTCTTTCAACTCCTGTGTAGTGCTCCAAATTAAATAGCCACCACCGGTAAAAAACAGAATATCACGGACAGTAACTTGAAAATTAGCAAGAGTAAATAATACGGTAGCAATCTTAGAGAGCCATACCAAACCAAATAGCATAGCAATACGCATTATTAATGCAAGTGCAAGTCCAGCTACCCTGGCACTTACTCTTTTTGTTTCGGGCAGCTTAGCTATTACAAGCGAAATGAATATAATATTATCAATCCCCAGTACTAATTCCAGTAAAGAAAGTATTACAAGGCTAACAAAACCATGAAGAGTGAATAGAGCTTGAAATTCGTTATAGATATTCATTACACATACAAAAATAGGCTAATTCCCCAGCCCTGCTGAATGAATAAATAGGAAGCCATATTTTATAGCCCTGACCTTCAGGTCAGGGAATAAGAATACTCACCCCCTTTATCCCCCTCTCTAGGAGAGGGGGCAAGGGGAGTGGAACCATCTCGTGTCCCCGACATAAATGTCGGGGCAATTGATACCACTCCTCAATCCCTTGATTTGGATTTAAAGTAAATTTCTTTCATTTGCGTTCTCTTTATAAATGTATTTACCCCGAGGAATCGGGATAATGAAACTACATCGGAGAATCTGACTTGTTTTCGTTTACATTTGCCATGAGTTTAGAACATGAAAAAGCTTATCCACTTAACCTCACTATTAGCTTTCATTCTCGGCAGCACATTTCTTTCTGCTCAAAATTCCACCCAAAGTATTCATGGTACTGTTAAAGATGCACAGTCGCAATCACCTATTCCTGGAGTAACAGTAGTTGTATTAAATAGCGATCCACCTAATGGAGTAATGACTGATGTAGATGGAAGATATACCATTAACAATGTACTGATCGGACACGTGAGCCTTGTATTTACCATTATGGGTTATAAACCCATTGCTCAAGGTATAATTTTAGATATTGGTAAAGAGGGTATTATAAATGTTAGCATGGAGGAATCGGTAGATTCATTAAACGAAGTAGTTGTGCATGCCCGTAAAGATAAAGGAGCGACACTTAATGAGATGACTACTGTAAGTGCCCGTACTTTTAACCCTGAAGATGCCAGCCGTTACGCAGGTTCTCTTGGTGACCCATCGAGGATGGCAACAAATTTTGCAGGTGTAGGTGTTGCCGATGATAGCCGTAATGATATTGTAATTCGTGGGAACTCACCATTGGGCCTTTTATGGAGGCTTGATGGCATTAACATCCCTAACCCGAATCACTTTGGTACGCTTGGTAGTACTGGCGGCCCCGTAAGCATATTGAATAACAACCTACTTGACCAATCAGATTTTATGACTGGTGCTTTTCCTGCTGAATATGGCAATGCATTATCAGGTGTATTTGATTTGGAAATGCGCAGTGGAAACAACGAGAAAAGCGAGTTTGCAGGGCAGGTAGGATTTAACGGAGCTGAACTACAGGCAGAAGGCCCGCTTTCAAAAGATGCACACTCATCCTATATTGTAGATGCAAGATATTCCACACTTACTTTATTCCATGTATTGAATATTAACATTGGAGTTGCGGCTGTTCCGCAATATGAGGATCTTACTTTTAAACTTGATTTTCCTCAAACAAAAATTGGGCATATTTCTATTTTTGGCCTGGGTGGGCCAAGCTATATTGCCCTACTCGCCAAAGATCAGGATAAGAACAGCTTTAACCTTGCACCGTTAAATGTAGATACCTATTTCGGTTCTACGATGGGCTCTATAGGGATATCGGATAAATACTTTTTCGACGACAAAACCATGCAGACTATAACCCTTTCTGTATCGGGCTTACAGAACACGACCAAATTAGACACAAATTATAATGGTGAAACAAAAACAACATACGGCCAGAATTCAACTGATAT
The DNA here is from genome assembly GCA_035485295.1 of Bacteroidia bacterium. GTDB lineage: Bacteria > Bacteroidota > Bacteroidia > JABEUT01 > JABEUT01 > JABEUT01. The sequence continues at coordinate 3,438 of DATHOD010000148.1, read as the reverse complement.
GATATTTTCTATTTCGTATTCTGTGAACAGAAAAATAAATGCAAAGAACACAGTTAAGATAGGTGCAACGTCTGACATCTATTATTCAAATTATGCTGATAGCGCCCTACATGACAGTAGTTTTGTGTATGGCACCAAATTTAAAGGCACAAATACATTATTACAACAATTCATTGAATGGCAGCATAAATTCACTGACAATGTAGTTATGAATGCCGGCTTCCATGCACAGCAATTCCTTTTAAACAACAGCACAGCCTTTGAACCAAGATTTGGTATCAAGTGGCATTTTACTGAAAAACAATCCATAAGCTTTGCAACCGGTTTGCATAGCCAAATACAACCCCTGCAGGTTTATTATTACCAGGCATTGCTTAGTAATAACAGTTATGCATTAACGGATAAATCATTGGGATTCTCGAAAAGCGCGCATTTTGTATTGGCATACGACAATGCTTTTGCACCCAACTGGCGAATAAAGGTTGAGACCTATTATCAGCAATTATATAATATACCTGTACAACCCTATCCAAGTACTTATTCTGCATTGAATATTGGTGCATCGTATTACGACCAACCTTACGATAGCCTTGTAAATAAAGGAACAGGCCGTAATTACGGAACTGAACTCACTTTGGAACGTTTCTTTGATAAAACATATTACTTGCTGGTAACAGGCTCATTATACGAAGCTAAGTATACCGCCAGCGACGGTGTTGAAAGAAACTCAGCATTTAATGGGAACTATACTTTCAATGCATTATGGGGTGCTGACTTTAATTTAGATAAACAAAAACGTTCGATACTTTCATTCAGTGTGAAGGCAAACTATGCAGGTGGAAAACGATATATACCTGTGAACCTTGCAGCAAGCCAATACTATCATGGCCCGGTATATGACTATACACAAACTTATACCAATAGCTATCCGCCATACGAAAGAGTAGACTTTAAAGTAAGTTATAAACGGAATGGAAAGAAAACAACCCAGGAGTGGTCATTTGAGGTACAAAATCTATTTAATAATAAGAATGTACTTCAGCAGATATATAACCCAAATACAAATAGTATTGAAACAGATTACCAATTGGGCTTCTTCCCGCTTGGTTCGTACCGAATTACTTTTTGATCTTATTCATAGAAAGTAACCTTGCCTGTTTCAAGGTCATATAGTCCTCCAACAATTTTAATTGTCTTAGCTTTCTCCATCTCTGCCAGCAAACTGCTTTGTTCCCTAACCTTCTTCACGGTTACAAATACATTGTTCCTTGTAACATTCTCAACAAACTTCTTATTCTTACTGTTCCTCTCAATCTTTGTTTCAGTTTCAATTTCAATGGCTGGCTTTACTTTATTAAGTAAACCTGCCAGGTGCCCCATATCAACTAAATTGTCGCAAGCACCTTCTATGGCACCACATTTAGTATGCCCTAATACAACTATAAGCTTAGAGCCTGCTATTTTACACGCAAACTCCATACTTCCTAAAATATCATCATTCAAAATATTACCTGCAATACGTATACTAAATACATCTCCCAAGCCCTGATCAAATATTAATTCTGCTGAGGTGCGGGAATCAATACAACTCAAAATTGCTGCAAAAGGAAACTGCCCCTGAGAAGTTTCATTAACCTGTTCCAGAAGATTTCTGTGAGCCTTAATATTATTAATAAACCTTTGGTTACCTTCTTTCAGTATATCAAGTGCTAATTCAGGGGTTAGCCCGTCCTGTGTTGCTTTTGTGTGTACTCTCATATTCTAATGGCGTATTTTAAGATTAACAAATGTAACTATCTGCCACGAATTGTTCACTGATTATCTGTTTTTGTTCTTATTTGGGTTCACGAGCCCTGCGGGGTTACACGAATTGAATTATACTAAATTATTGGAAGTACAATAGTACTTGTATAAAATAATTCAAACTAATTTCCTAACTTTGTAATTAGAATTACCTTATAAAATGATAAAGGCTATCTCGGTAAAAGCGCTGGCTCCTTATAAGTTACATGTTACATTTAACGATGGAGTTGAAGGCACGGTGGATTTAAGTCATTTGAAAGATGGAGAGGCTTTTGCGTTCTGGCAAATACCCGGAAATTTTGAAAAAGTATATCTTGAAGGTGAGGCCATTGCCTGGAATGATAACCTTGATATTGATTCACTAAGCCTCTATTTGCAGCTAACCGGGCAAACATTTGCTGCTTTTACAGCCAAGCAAAATAGCCATGCCTAAAATTTCCTTTTTCTACGGGATTGCTATTTACATGTATTTTAATGACCACCACCCTGCTCATTTTCATGCAATTTATGGCGAGTTTAATGCAAAAATTGGCATAAACGACTATGCCATGCTTGATGGATACTTACCGCCTAAAGCTTTTTCGCTGGTAGTTGAATGGGCTGGCTTACATAAAAATGAGTTGGTTGCCAACTGGGACAGGATGATTAAAAAACTGCCCTTTAGCCCTATTTCCCCTTTAGAATAGTTGGTCGAATTACTTATTCCTTACCACTTAAGACTTACAACTTTTATTTAATTTCTTTACCGTTTTCATCGTACTGTTTTGTAGATACTAATTTGTCATTGGCAAGAATTGTCTCTGTTTTAATCTTACCGCTTTCGTAATACTCTTTTACTGTGCCCTCCATAACGCCATTTTTCCAGGGAGTTTCAGCCGCCGGCTTTCCATTAGTATAATAAACTATCTCTACGCCATTTTTGATACCGTCTGTATATTGGGTTCCTTTTTTTAATTTCCCGTCATCATAGTAAATTTTTTCTGTGCCATTTATTTTATCATCGGCATATGGTATTTCAGCCGATAAGTTCCCGCTCTCATAAAATATTTTACATAGGCCATTTTTGTTACCCTTTGTTGTACAGGGGACCATACCCCATAGCTTACCACTTTTATAATACCTTATTATTATTCCATATTGTTTACCTGCCTTGTAAGTAATAAGGGAATAATAAGGTGCAGTAGTATCCAAAGTAGTAGCATATTTATAATCCATGTATTCAAGCCAAATACCCTCCTTTAGTCCATTAACGGTAAGGTTCCTGGCATCCGTTTTCTTCATAAGGCCGCTATCGAGCTGAGTTTGCATGGAATTACTCAGACCTGATTTTTCATCATAGTTTTTCGTAACTCCACTTACTTCCCCCTGAGTATATTGCGTTTCTGTCTTTATTTTCCCACTTTCATAATATTCCTTTTGAACCCCATTTTTTTTGCCACCAACATAAAGCATTTCAAACCATAATGTTCCGTTTTCATAGTATTCCTTTGCCATTCCATTTAGTGTATCATGGGTATAAGGAGTTTCGGCTTTTAATACCCCATTTTCATAATAATCTTTTTGTATTCCATTTTCCCTGCCATTAATGTATGGTGCTTCAATTTGTAATTTCCCATTCTCGTAATACCCTTTTCC
>DATHOD010000147.1:0-5679 GCA_035485295.1 Bacteroidia bacterium | reverse complement strand
AATCGCATACGAGAAGTCTATCTTTTTCTTGCTGTAACAACTACAGTAATTGCAAATGTAAGTTGCAACGGTGGAAGCGATGGTAGTGCTTCGGCTTCGGCAAGTGATGGAACTACACCATACACTTATTCTTGGTCGGGCGGACAATCGGGTTCAAGTATAACGGGACTTTCGGCAGGAACATACACTGTTGATGTAACCGATGCTGATGGAGTGATGGGTTCGGCAACGGTTACTATTACTCAGCCAAGTAAGCCTTTAAGCCCTTCTGCCAGTGCAACCGCTACCGTAACTTGTTATGGCGGAAGCAATGGCAGTGTTTCGGTAACAGCATTTAATGGAACTTCACCATATACCTACTCTTGGAGTCCGGGCGGACAGACTACAACTTCTGTTACTGGATTGAGCGCAGGTATATATACTGCAACAGTAACGGACAATCACGGATGCACGGCTACTACAACAACAACCGTGTATCAACCGCTTCAACTTATCGCAACTATTGGCTGGGCTACTAGTGTTTCATGTGCAGGGCTTTTTGACGGCGAAGCTCTTGCTGTTGGAAGCGGAGGCACATTTCCGTATACATATTCTTGGACAGGCGGAAATACCAACGCATTGATTACAGGATTAAGCGCAGGAACATACAGCGTTACAATTACAGATGCACACGGATGCACTGCCAGTACTTCCGCTAATATTACACAACCACCTGTTTTAACAGTGAGCGCAACAAATATAGCCCAAGTAGCCTATGCGCTAACAAGCGGAGGCACTCCGCCCTATTCTTTCACATGGACACCGGGAGGAAGCACAAGTTCAATAGCAAATGGATTAAGTGCAGGAACTTATACAGTAACGGTTCAAGATGCAAATGGCTGTTCAAATACAGCAGCGATTACACTCACATCTTCCATCCCTCCATATAGTTCACTTCGTGGCCCACGTTGGAGTAAACGGGGCGTTTATCTTGAATTTGCGCCACATTACTATACACCGATAAATGGTGGAGATTCAATAAGTATGAATGGAACACCCTTTATTACTTATTGTAAACAAAATCATATTACGTATGTGTTGATGGATGGAGTTGATTATCTTGTTACCGGTCCTTATGCAAACAGTTGTGGTGTTTTTTATACTAATACTGCATTTGTTAATGCGGCCAATGCACCATACTTGGAAAATTTTATTGACAGCTTAAAAACTCGAGGAGGCGTAGAACAGGTAGGCGTAATATGTTACAACAATACTCCTGGACATCCCGACAGCAATTCATATTCGGTTAAAAATTTTGATGTGGCTAATTTTACAGAATCTGCTCGTATGTATAATATCGGAATACCTTGGGAAAAAAAAGTTGATGTATTAAGCCTTGATGATGAGTTTTGGTTGCCAAACGGATTAAATATTACTGACTATACTTCAAGCTTACAAGAATTTCATAATGTACATATGCAAATGTTAAAGTCTATGTGGAAGGCATCGCGTAACTGCGATGCCAATTTTTTAAGAGTAGAAGATTATCTTGCACCGCCATTAGATATTAATAATTATATAGCTGGAAAACAAGGAGATTCTGTCCTTTACACTAATCCAACTCAAAGTATGGAAATTGATTCCATTGGTCTCTATACCGACAGGATTTTACTATCCTCATATACTTATTATGGTAATGTTTTGTGGAATCGTGGTGACTGGATGCAGGGAGATTCTGAAGTCGGACTTAATTACTTTGGGGCATATTATAAAAAAGAAATCTGGCCAGTTTTTTCTGCTGAGAATGATACGCACTCAGCTTGCCCAACTACTATTTGTGCCGCATATTCTGGTGATGATTTTTCGGGGTCTTGGATGTGCGATAAAGGTATAAAACCTGATTCCTTGGAACAAGAATACTATACTCCATACCTTTATAGCATGACGAAATCCTTATGGACAGACGACAATTTATTACCTTTCCAATGGAATAGTATGGGTGCGGATACTTGTTTTAAGGTAGAAGGCAATATGTGGTATGAAGCACCGTGTCTACAAGAATGGCAATTTGATACTAATATGCATACAAATGCTATTGGTTTTGAAGTGAATTTAGGACATGATATATTATGGACTGGAACGCCGGTAACTTTAACCGCCACACCTGATGGTGGAACTCCACCGTATTATTATATTTGGTACGATGAAGATAATCGAGATTTTACACTTCAGTCCCCATCAACAAGTAATACTTATACTGCCACCTTCGCCACGCGGATAGAGGTACTCGCTATTGATGGAAACCTTAAAACGGCAATGGATTATATAAATGTGTATAAAGATACGTGTGGCCCAACTGGCGTTGCAACAATTCCCAAACCTGATATTGATTTAAGAATATTCCCGAATCCTTCTCATGGAATTTTCAATATTCAAATAATGAATGACTATGGCAGAGCGATGAATATAGAAGTATATAACATAATGGGAGAAGAAATAAGGGATGAAGAATTACATGGTAATAGTAGCTCAATTGACCTAAGCAAACAGGCTGATGGAGTTTATTTTTGCCGACTTACTGACAATGACGGGAAACTTCTAAAATCAGCTAAAATGATAGTGATTCACTAGAAATGCGAATAAATTGTTATATTTGAAATATGAAATCAGCTAAAACGCCATGAAAAGGATAATTATTTTACTTTTTTTCCTTGGTTTCTCCCTTTTAAATTGTTTAAGTAAAGCTCAAACAATTTCTACGATTGCAGGAATTTATGTTGCTGGATTTAGTGGTGATAGTGGGCAGGCTTCCCTTGCCGAATTAAATGGTCCCAGTGGTGTAACTGTTGATTCACATGGAGACATCTATATCACAGACTATGGAAACTATCGGATTCGTAAAATTTCGGCGACAACAGGTATAATTACTACGATTGCGGGTGGAGGACCAGGTCCTGGGCTGGGTGATGGAGGCCCTGCTACAGCCTCGTCACTGGACGATGCTATGAATGTAACCTTTGACAGTGCTGGAAATATGTATATAGCCGATGCGGGAGACTTTGCCGTCCGGAAAATTGATGCATCTACTGGAATTATTACGGCCGTGGTAGGTACGCCTGGGAATTTAAATTGGGGTTACAGTGGAGACGGAGGCCCTGCTACCGCAGCGGCTTTGGTTGGCCCATCAGATATTGCTTTCGATATTCATGGCAATATGTATCTTGCTGATGGAGGAAATAATGTGATTCGTAAGGTTACTGCATCTACAGGAATAATAACCACAATTGCTGGAAATGGATATGGACATAAAGCTTTCCATTTTTACACCGGAGGTTATACGGGTGATGGGGGACAAGCAACTTCAGCAGAACTTTACGGCCCCGAAGCAGTCGCCCTTGACGATTCATGCAATATATATATTGCTGATTACCTGAATAATGTTGTTCGCAAAGTTACTGCATCTACAGGAATTATAACTACAATTGCAGGTAATCATTCTTTGCCGGCAGGTTTTGGCGGAGATGGTGGCCCCGCTACTAATGCAGAACTAGGTGCACCAATATGTGTTAGAATGGATGCTTTAGGTAATATCTATATTACTAATCTTAATAGCGTAATACGCATGGTATCAAAAACTACTGGAATTATTACCACGGTAGTTGGAAATACTGTCGGGGGGTATAGTGGAAATGGAGGCCCTGCAACTGCCGCTGAATTAAATCAGCCTACTGGCATGTGTTTTGATGCTTTAGGTAATATGTATATTGCCGATCAAGCCAATAGTGTTATCCGAAGAGTAACCATGCCAACAGGCATAAATGAGATAAAAAAAAATGAAACGGTAAGTATTTTTCCTAATCCTTCTAATGGTAGTTTTAATTTGTCGCTTTCAAATGTAAATAATAAATGCGGCGTAGAAATTTACAATATGGTAGGAGAAAAAATATATACTGAAATTTTGCCCCAAACGCAGAGCGCTAATATCATTAACCTAACAGGAGAGCCAAATGGAATTTACTTTTACAGGGTTCTCAAAGAAACTGGAGGATTAATTGGAGATGGGAAATTGATAATTGAAAAATAGTCTATATCTAACTTCTTTACACATTACAAAACATGGAAGCATCTTCGGGCGACCATAAAGAAATGGAGCGCAATCAGGTCATTCTAAAAATAAACTACGTTTCAAGTCAGAATACAATCTTATATCATGTAGGGAATACAAGTTTAATTCTCATAGAGATTGCCTGCTATGCAGTACTGTTGATTTCCATTTGTCTTGCAATATATTTACCAAGCGGTGAAATCGAAGCAACACAGCAGGTATCGCAAGACGTTACAGTTACTACCTCTATGCACATAAAGGAGATTATGGAAGGTTATATGATTATAAAAACTATGATTGTAATATTTGGAATTTTTATGCTTCTCCCTGCTTATATATGCAGAACATTAAGAAGAAAAAATCATAAATTAAAAGAAGTCAATAAACTTTCAGGAGAGTATATAAAGGACAATAATATTGTCTAATGCTTTTATGTAAAATACCCGGAATAATTTGCCGGAAAATATAAATACTACGATAGCAGTATGAACGAGAATTTTACACACAAAGGCGAATGGTTTTTACCCGCATCAAAAGATAACAGAATTAAGGGCATATTGACTTACGATATGGAAGAAGGTAGTTCATTGGAACTTCTTGGGAACTTTGCACATGAAGAATTTCTTCCAAATGTAAAAGATGAAGAGATAATTTTAGGGATAACGAGCGATAGCAAACTAATAACTCTTTATCGGTGTTATGTGACACAGGCAGGAGGTGGAACAATAGTTCATGGTCAAGAATCGGGAATGCCTTCAACCGTATATTCTGCCTTATATATTTTGGAAGGCGTACATATAGATACACCCGAAGAATTAAAGTTTAATTCAATCGCATCCGAAATTCATAATCTGGATGAATGGATTGGTATTAGTGGTTTTACTCCCGATGAAATAACACAAGAGAGTCTTAAAAAGCACGAATTCAATGTGCATTACAAGTTACCAGAAACCCTAAAATTTGATATAAGCAATGATCTAAAGGGAGAGTTTAGGTTCACCATAAGCCGTCCAGGATTACCTATTTTCCGTAAGGAAGTTAATCTAAAGCAAAAGGTTCAAGTTATTATAATCTCATACTTGGATTCCCCCATAGATAAGTTATTGGAACATTTATTTAGTTTTCAAAACTTTCTGATTCTAGGATTATATCGCAAGACATATCCCACTAACATAACACTTGGTGGTGAGAAATTTGTATATGATTACGGCGGTAAGCCAAGAAGAATACCTATCCGGCTGTACTTTCCTGTTTCGATCCGTAGTGATGTTGTTAAGCCCAAATCTGCAATATCAATGCTTTTTGCCTATGGGCACATTCATAAAGAGTTTCCGACTATTATTAAGGAATGGTATAGAAAATATGAAATATTAGAACCTGCTTTCAACCTCCTCTTTGAACAATTTTATAACAATGACCGATTCACGGAAAATACCTTTTTAAATTTAGCCCAAGCTGCCGAAACCTTTCATGCGAGATTAAATAATCATACTAAAATGCCAAAATCTGACTATGCCCAAATGAAGAAAGCCATTTACGCGGGAACTCCCAAAGAATTTCATCGTTGGTTAAAAGAACAATTTAATTTTGGGAAT
>DATHOD010000146.1:0-4516 GCA_035485295.1 Bacteroidia bacterium | reverse complement strand
CACTGTATAGTACTAGCAGCAGCAGCAGTAAAATGTTTCTTGTTAAATACGATAATATTGGCAATGTATTGTGGGCAAAAGAATCTTCTAATATAACTAATGCCGCCGATAATTGTGACGGGAATGATGTTGCATCTGATTTTTCAGGGAATGCATATGTAACCGGTACTTTTGATAGTACGGTAGTCTTTGGAACGGATACCCTGAAATATACAGGTGGGGGTGCAGCACAGGTATTTTTAGTAAAATATGCCCCAAACGGTAATGTCCTTTGGGCAACTCAGTCAACCGGAATAGGTTCACCGAGTTCTAATTCTATTGCACTGGATCATTCGGGGAATGCCTATATAACCGGTTATTTTGAGGACACCCTGAAATTTGGCTCCAATACATTGTATCCTACACTAGGCACTTACAATGCTTTTATAGCCAAATATGATAAAAACGGTAATGCCCTTTGGGCAAGGCAATCTGTTAACCGTACGAACACTTCTTCTGCGCGAGGCGTTTCTGTCAGTGTTGATGCTTTAAGCAATGCATATATTACCGGTAATTTTACAAAGTCTGTAACATTCGGTGCAGATACCCTCACAAATTCTAAGGAAGACGTATTTTTTAACAGGTATGACAGTTCGGGTAATTTACGCTGGGCAAAACAAGGAATTCCATTAAGCAACAGTACATGGACCGGATATTCCCTTGCCTGTGATACATTACCTTCGGGTGGGGGCTTTATCATAATGGATGGACAAGGTACCCCACCTATTACACTAAAATATGGGGTTGATACATTTAGTTTGAATTCAGGCTCTCGCAGCGCCACCGTTCTTTTTCAATTTGATTCCTCAGGTAACGTAGTGTGTGGCTCGGTCAGCGGAGAGGGAGGAGAAGATGATAATGACGGCGTAGCGGTTGACCATGCAGGAAGATATATATATATTGGTGGAGATTTATTTAACATTACTATTTTTGGCAACGATACATTGATATATGGAGATGAAGCTCCATTTGTTGCGCGATGGAATCCCTGTTGTATTATTCCAATCCGGGTATCACCTACAGATACCACAATTTGCGAAGGAGATAGCGTAACCCTCAATGCCAGCGGGGCTGTTAACTATTATTGGTCGCCTGCCGGGGGATTAAATACTACTTCTGATTCTTCCGTAATAACAAATACTACTGTTAGTACTGTTTATGAGGTTGCAGGTAAAAGTCCGGGCTGCATAGGATTTGCAACTGTTACAGTCAATGTAAATCCGCATCCTGATATTACCATATCTCCTCCCAATGATAGTATTTGTAAAGGGCAATCCACTTTGCTCAACGCAAGCGGAGGGCTAACGTATTCATGGTCTCCTTCTTCGGGATTATCCTGCACCTCTTGCAGTGTTCCTAATGCGAGCCCTGACTCTACCATTACTTATAGTTTGGTGGGTATCGACGTGAAGGGTTGCAAAGATTCGAGTAAAATAACGGTGTTTGTAAAACCGCAACCGGTAGCTATTATTACTGCTCTTCCATCCGATTCCTTATGCCTTGGCGACAGTGTCAACCTGATAGGTAGCGGAGGTACCAGCTATTTGTGGACACCGGGAAATTCTACATCGGGTGCTATTTGGGTAAGACCTATAGTAAATTCCACTTATTCCCTTTCTACTTCCATTGGGACGTGTAGTTCCGATACCAGCATTCGCATTTTCGTTAATCCCAAGCCTATCGTTTCTATTACTCCGGACACTGCCATTTGCAATGGTGGTGCGGTTACCCTTGTAGTTACAGGTGGAGGAACTTATAAATGGAGCAATAATTCTACGGCAAGTTCTATAGTGGTAATCCCTTCATCCACTACCACCTATACTGTGGGGGTCAGTAATGGATTTTGTGCAAAAGATACCGGCACCACAATTACTGTTAATCCCATACCGGTTGTAAGTATAACTCCTGACACTGCAATTTGTGCAGGGAAAGGAATAACGCTGGCTGTTACCGGTGGTGGTACTTATTTATGGAGTACCGCATCCACATCAAGCAGTATTTCTGTGACACCCTCATCTACCATAACATATACAGTTGTGGTTACAGACTCTGGTTGCAGTAAAGATACTGCTGTCACTATTACTGTGGATTCCCTTCCGGTAGTTACCATTACATCACCCCAAAAAATATGCTCAGGTAATACGGTTACACTGCTGGCTATAGGTGGTGGGCAATATCATTGGAGTACGGGGGCTACAACAGATTCCATCAGCGTTTCCCCAACGTCAACCACAACTTATTCCGTTACTGTTACAAAAGGATGTAAAGCAACATCGTCTACTGTATTAACAGTGGAGAATCCTGTAATATATGCTTGCTGTGATACTACTATATTTTCGGGAAATTCTGTAAGCCTTAATGCAAGCGGGACAAATATTATCCATTATCAATGGACTCCATCTACCGGGATAAATTGCGATACATGCCCGGTTATTATAGTTTCGCCAACAGTTACTACAACTTATACTGTGATTGGAACAGATAGCCTGGGATGCGAAACAGAGAGAATAATAGTAGTTGTTATAGAGATGCCATGCCTTGGGTTAACAGTACCCAATGTGTTTACTCCTGATAATGCGGGGCCCACCGGTATAAACGGTATATTCTATATTAAAACTGAAAACCTTTCTTCGTGGTCAATCGTTATTTATGACCGCTGGGGTAAGGAAATGTATAATTCTTCAAATCCTCTTCAGTACTGGACAGGTGAAACGGAAGGCGGAGGTAAAGCACCCGATGGGGTTTACTATTATATTATAAATGCCACCTGCCAGAATAATACCTATAAAAAGGATGGATTCGTGCAATTGATAAGATAAAGCCGGAATAAGAACACAATCGGGGAATAAAGGTGCGGTTGATATCTATTTTTTCAACTTGGATAAAGATATTTCGATGCATTTGTTTTAATTATACTCAATGGAAAAAACAAATAGCCCCGTTATCGCAAGTAACAAAAGAAAGCGTGACCCACCCGTAAATATCAGGTAGCTATAAAAACAAAAAGAGCCTTAAAAACGTTTGTTTATTAGGCTCTTTTGTTTAGTGACCCCGGTGGGGATCGAACCCACGACCCAAAGATTAAGAGTCTTAATTTTAAATACTTTGTTTTTATCTGATTTTTATCTGAAAGTATTGTAAATATTGGGGTTTTAGGAAAATATACTATTTTTATGTTGTGCGATATTATATGGTTATTTTGTATACTTTTGTGCAAATTTTGTGCAAATTCTGAATCCATCAAAATTGACTAATTAACTCATTATGAATCCAAATATAACACTTTACCTTGATACAAGAAGGGAAAAATCGGACAATAAATACCCGGTTAAACTCAGGGCTTATTTTAATTCTGCTACGAAGCATTATAAAACTGGTATTGATGTTACAGAAAATGAGTTCTTTAATGCTTACCAATCGAAGAAACCCCGAAAGGAATTTAAAGACTTAAGGATAAAACTTTATGGCGTTTTAAATGATGCTGATGAAATTGCTTCAAAGATTGAACCATTTTCCTTTGAAAAATTTGAAAGGAAAATGAAACGGGGAAAAGGTGATGAGAATAATGTCTTTTATTATTACAAGCAATATATAGGGCAATTAAGGAATGAGGAGCGGGCAGGCACTTTGAGTAATTATGACATAAGTCTTAAGTCATTAAAGAAATTTATCAATAAGGACAGGGATGAGAATAACCAAATTGAGACATTATCATTTTTTGACGTGACCCCTGATTTTCTTAATAGGTATGAGAAATGGATGTTATCAAAGGGTCGTTCCTTAACTACCGTAGGAGTTAACCTACGTCCGTTGCGGGCCATATTTAATATGGCAATGCAAGATGGTAACTTCACCATAGAAAGCTACCCCTTCGGTAAACGTAAGTATCAAATACCTGCCGGTAGAAAGGTAAAGAAAGTATTAAATAAAGTTGACCTTAAAACTCTGTATACTTTTAAAGTTCCAAAGGATAGCCCTCAAGTTAAGGCCAGGGACTTATGGTTTTTTAGTTACCAATGTAATGGAATGAACGTTAGAGATATTGCGGAGCTAAAGTACAAGGATATTCAAGGAGATAAAATTGTCTTCACTCGTAACAAGACAAAAAATACAAACAGGACCAATTCAAAGCCCATTATCGTCCCCATTACCGATTTAGTTAAAAGGACAATTAAAAAGTATGGCAATCCAAAATTAACCGGTGAAACTTATGTATTTCCTGTTTTTACAGAAGGTATGAACCAGTTTGATAAACTTAAGAAGATTCAAAACTTTGCGAAGTTTATTAATCAGCATATTCAAAATCTTGCTAAAGTTGCAGGATTACCTGACGACATCACTACGTATTGGGCACGACATAGTTTCACAACAAATGCAATACAAAGCGGGGCATCATTGGAGTTTATTCAAGAAAGTTTAGGGCATCAGGATATGAAGACTACTATGAATTACTGGGGCGGGTTTGAGGAATCAGTAA
>DATHOD010000145.1:0-31774 GCA_035485295.1 Bacteroidia bacterium | reverse complement strand
AGCCACCTGCATCAGTTACAGTACAGGTATATGTACCTGCGCTCATTGTAGTTGGTGTGGCTGTAAGAGGGTTTGTAACACCTGCCGAAGGAGCCCAGCTATAAGTATATGGGCTTACTCCGCCGCTACCAGAAGCGGTTGCACTTCCATTATTACTTCCTGCACAGGGATTGGTTTTGTCAATTATAGTAGGAGTTATAGTTGCTCCACCCGGTTTAGTTATGGCCTGCGAAACTGTTGTTGAACATCCACCAGCATCGGTAATAGTACATGTATATGTTCCCGCACTAAGACCGCTTGCGGTATTGGTCGTACCGCCTGAAGGAGCCCAGCTGTAACTAAAAGGAGATGCTCCGCCTGTACCCGATACCGAGGCGGTAATATACCCATCATTTGTTGCGGTACAAGTAACATCATTACTAAAAGAAGAAATTACTCCTGTTACTGTAGCCGCTCCGGCATTAGTTATAGACTGAACAACTTGAACACTGCAACCAGACGCATCTGTTACAGTGCATGTATATGTACCTGCGCTAAGCCCGGTGGCGGTAATAGCATTTCCGCCGGAAGGTGCCCATGCATAAGTGTACGGTGCAGTACCATCAGGTGAAATTGTAATTTCACCATCAGGGCTTGCATCACAAGTTGTATTATTATTATAAAAACCTACAACAGCACTAGGGCCGGTATAAGTAATAGTTATATAGCCTTCTTCAGGAGTTGTTCCCGTTACTCCATCATAATCTCCGGTATAAGTAATAACTCCTGGGGTAAATGCACCACTAACAGCAGGTGCGCCACTGCTTCCGCCGCCGCCGCCTGCTTCACATCCGCCACCACCGCCCGCGTAACCACCGCCACCGCCACCGCCGCCGGAATAACCTACATTGGCATAATCATCATAACCACCTGTTCCTCCACTGGCAGCTGTACCTGCAGTACCAGCAATTGCATTCGTTCCGACACCACAGTTTTCTGCTGTACCACCTGCGCCGCCGGCAGCTCCTGTAGCTCCCTGTCCGGCTGCAGCTGCAGCATTACCTGTAGTACCTGCTGAACCATTTTGCCCGCCCGATCCGCCGGCCTTTCCCGAAATGACACCGCCACCACCACATGTAATATACCCCCCGGAGCCTCCGCCTCCGCCAGCTACAAGAACCCTTGTACCTGCAATCCAAATTTCTGATGATGCGCCTCCGCCTCCTCCTGCTCCATAAGCTGTTGTATTTTTTACAGGACTATATCCACTTCCACCTGAACCATCTCCACTTAAATTAGTTCCACCTGCACCACCAGCTATAACGCTAGTGGCATTTGCTCCGGCCTGACCAGGATAAAGAGTTAATACAGTTCCGGGAGTTACTATAGCAGTAGTTTGTACGCGTCCACCTGCATTAGCCGCTGAGCTGTGGTTGGCACCGCTATAATAACTATTTCCACCCTGTGCTCCACCCATATCAATGGTAATGGAAGTAACACAACTAGGAACTATAAATGACTGCGCAGAACCGGTATAGTAATATGAAACCGTAGTTGTAGTTGCTTCTACATTATGTGTGCTGTAACGCTTTGGAGATATTTTATCTGATTTGGAATCTTTAAAGGTACCTGGCGAAGAAACAACTAATTCGCCCATAAGGCCTTGAGCCGAAGAGTCTTGACTTGTTGAAGTGCCAGTAGTTGAAGTACTATCGGTAGTATTACCTTGCGCATCTTCGGTATGGCTCATGTGGTAAATAAGTACACCGCTTTGTCCATAAGCTGTTCCGCATCCTAATATTAAGGCAAGAACAATAAAAAAACTTTTAAAAAGTGAAATATGTTTCATGTGGTTCAAAGTATTGCCTAGTATGAATAATATGCTGCGAATATACTACGTATTCCATTAAAAACCAAATAATAATAACGTAAAATCTGAATCAGTTTAGAACAGCCAATAATCCTGTAAAATTGACGATTCCAAATTCTTTATACGGGTATGAAATAAAAAGGTTATAAAAGCTAATTAAAAATTTGGTGTTAAACTTTGTTATAATATTGCAGTCATAGACTCAATAAATATTAAAAAATGAAAATAACAACTTCTCTTTTTTGTTTAGGCCTTTTAACCGGCTCGCTATTCTTCTCATCTTGTTCTAAAACAGGCAATACAGGTCCTTCAGGCTCTCAGGGTCCGGCAGGACCATCTTATACCGGCTCAATAACCGGGCATATTTCACTCTATAACCAATATGGAGACATGCAACAGGCAAGTGCCTGTAAATCAGTAAGAGTTGTGCTCTATAATTCCAGCAATGCTGTAGTAGATTCAATGAATGCAGATTCAGTTGGTACGTATACCATTTCTAATATTACAACTGGTATGTATACAATTGCGTTCCGCGATACAAACTACGGACAGGAATTACATGAGGATTTTCAATTTTTGGGTGGCTCAGAACCACTTGAGGTTGATGCAAAATTATCGCACATTCCTAACTTTACTTTTACCATTGGTGGAGATTCTATTCATAAAAAACCAAACGATACATTGGTTTATATATATGGTACAGTTACTGCCGCATCTCAAGCCAGATCATTGGCGGTCTTCACCGGTGCTACTGCTTCGGTTAGTTCAGGCAATTATAGTTCTTTAGTGTCTACTTTAACTATTGCCGCAGGAGCTACAACTTTTAATATTAGTGTACCTGTTAATGATTTTTACCTGGGTGGCTTAGTACCCGGACAAACTGCCTATATTAATGTGTATGCAGCAGCAGTTAATTACACAAATTCATCGGAATATGAAAATTATAATACCGGTCAAACTAATTATAATGCATTGGGTTCTTCAGCTACCGATACTCCGATAAAGCTGTAAAATTTATTTTCAGTACATTTTACGAAAAGCAGAATTAACGTTCTGCTTTTTTATTTTTACCAACATGTATTATGTTTAAATAAAATGTAATTTTGAAAAACTTAAAATGCAAGTTTTATGAATCTTACGCTAAAAGTATGGAGGCAAAAAAATGCCAGCGATAAAGGTGGTTTTGTAACATATCCTTTAAATGATATTACCACGGACATGTCGTTTCTTGAGATGTTCGATGTACTAAACGAACAGCTTATTCATAAAGGAGAGGAGCCTATAGCATTTGATCATGATTGCCGCGAAGGTATATGCGGAATGTGTAGCATGTACATTAATGGCAGGCCCCATGGACCATTGAAAGGTACTACAACCTGCCAGTTGCATATGCGTCATTTTCATGATGGTGAAACTATTACAGTTGAGCCATGGAGAGCAAAACCTTTCCCAATAATTAAAGACCTTGTAGTTGACCGTTCATCATTTGATACAATACAGGTTGCAGGTGGATTTATTTCAGTAAATACCGGTAATGCTCCCGATGCTAATTCTACACCTATTGCCAAAGATATTGCCGATGAAGCATTTGATGCTGCTACTTGCATAGGATGCGGTGCATGCGTGGCAGCTTGTAAAAATGCATCGGCTATGCTTTTTGTATCGGCTAAGGTTGCACAGTTAAGCATGTTGCCTCAAGGAAAACCTGAACGGAAAGAACGTGTTCTGAATATGATGGAGGCAATGGATGAAGCAGGTTTCGGACATTGTACCAATACAAATGCCTGCGAAGCAGAATGCCCCAAAAATATTTCGGTAGCTAATATAGCCCGCCTTAACCGCGAGTATATTCTCGCTGCCTTAGAAAAGTAGAGAGTCTTTTAATTAAGCTTTCTCAATTAGCGCTACTGAATGGGCGCTTACACCTTCATTTCTGCCAATAAAGCCTAGCTTCTCGTTAGTGGTTGCTTTAATTGAAATGCAATCTTCTTCAATACCCATTACCTTTGCCAGGGCCTTCTTCATGGCTGGAATATGTGGTACGATTTTTGGGCTTTCCAATACAACGGTTGCATCAATATTTCCTATAGTATAATGATTCTCCTTTAAAAGAGAAACAACTTTGTCAAGCAATAATTTACTGTCAATACCCTTAAATTCTGCTGATGTGTTGGGGAAGTGGATGCCAATGTCACCTAAAGCAGCTGCGCCTAATAATGCATCACAAATGGCATGTATTAATACATCAGCATCAGAATGGCCTACAGCCCCATGTGGCGATGGAACAAGAATACCACCTAAATAGAACGGCCTTCCTTTTTCTAACTGGTGTACATCGAAGCCGTATCCTGTGCGAAATTTCAAATGAAAAGTAGATTATTCTGGAGTGGTGCTATCAGTAGCATCAGGTGCTTTCTCTCCTTTAGATTTATCGAAGTTAAAGCCAAGACTTATACGCAGTGTATTCTGCAAGGGGTTTTGCTGGCTAATAGGAATAAGGTAAGATGCATCTATAGTAAGCACATTAAGCCTGAATCCTGCCCCCATGGTGAAGTATTCTCTGCCACCTTTGGTAGGATTTTCGTAAAAGAAACCAACGCGTGCAGCAAACTGATTATCATACCAATATTCTGTTCCTCCTGACCAGTCTATTTCATGAAATTCTTCTTCGCCTCCTCCAGGAGCATCATCAAACGATTGGAATATGCCTTGTGCAACACCAACATTTGGGTCCTTTCCGGCAAGTATAACAGGTTGTCCGCTTGCATCTTTAACCGGATTACCACTTGCATCTAACTTGTAAACAGGTGGGGTAGGCACCAGCAACTTGTTCATATCAAATAAAAACGTAATCTTATTATACTTATCAAGGTTCATAGTAAGTGCTGGCCCCAAACGAAGATTGGTTGGCAAAAAATCTGCTGTACCTGAATTGGAGTAGCTGATCTTAGCACCTACGTTAGAGATATCGATACCTGCAGCCAGTATACTTTTTTTCCCTCCAACTTCAATTTCCTTGCTTTTATAATATGATGAAAGATCAACGGCAAATGAGCGTCCTGCGAATGTGTTTGCACCCGACACTACAGTTGCACCGGTAAGATTAGAATAAATATAGCGTGCGGTCATACCTATTGACCAATTATCAGATAATTGGCGGGCATAAGCAACATCAAATGCATATTCGTTAGGATTAAAACTACCTATGCTGTTTCCGCTCTGGTCTGTAAATTCAATATTACCTAAAGAAAAATAACGCAACGATGCTCCAATAGTTTGGCGACCTTTCAATTTGTAAAAGAAAGATAAATAGGCCAGGTTGATATCGGGAACTAATTGACGTAGCCATGGAGTGTAGGATACTGAGAAGCCCATTTGCTGGTCAACAAAAGCAAGTTTTGAAGGGTTCCAGTGAATGGCATTAGCATCAGGTGATGATGCAGCACCGGCATCTCCCATTCCACCTGCACGTGCGTCAGGGCTTATAAGAAGGAATGGTACTGCGGTGGTAATTACATTTACATTATTCGCAAGGTTCTGACCTAAAACGTTTGTAGAGTTCTGCCCGATAGCCAAATGCTGAAAACATGCAACCAATATTAGGTTTCCAAAAACTATTTTTTTCTTTACTGTTAACTTCATGTGTAAGCTTAAAAGAACTATATGAACGCAGCCACTAACGAATTATTGTATGATAACTAAAAAAGGGAGGACAAAGATATAAATTGCTTATAAAATAACAAGTTTCTGGTACGAATCGGCTGTAGAACCGGTACTTGTTCTTACCCTTACATGGTATATGTATACTCCGTTCCCAATCTTGTCCCCAAAGTCATCGCGCCCATCCCAATCAATTGGGTCAGAACGGAAACTTCCAAGTTTCACTGCAGTCACTATATTTTTTACCAGTTTCCCTGATACAGTAAATATCTGTATCTGAACATTCATCATATCACACACATCATTTATTTCAAAAAAGAACTGGGTATGTGTTGTGAAAGGGTTAGGGTAGTTAAGTACATGCTGAAGTTGCAAACTTGAGGTTGGCTGAACAACAAATTCAGTATTTGCCTGGGTTGTATTGTCAAATACATTCCATACTCTTAATGTAAGTGTATGAGTACCTGTAGTTAACGATGACAATGGATAAGTTAAAGTACCCTTTTGATAGCTGTTTAGCGCTGGTTTATAATAATCGTTAAGGTCTATAGTGTTCTGCGTATTATTATCTAATACTGCGGTAATATCATGGCCAATGGAATTGCCTGTAATATTTATACCATTACTGTCGCTCAAAAGTGCAAATATTTCAGGGTTTTCATCGGTAAGGCCACCATACACAAATGTGCTGTCATTCATATATAATCTTACCCGTGGGCCTGCAGTGCCGGAAGGGATAGTTGTTAATGAGCCCCCAACCAATACATTTTCATAATTACCAGTCGCATCAATTTGAGTAGTAGGGTCCTGTGCGTAATAGCTTATCTTACCGTAATCAATATTATAATCTATATCCTTGGGCACAACAAAAGTGAAAGAGAATTTGCCATTATTTACCGATGCACGGCCTTTGAACAAGGTGTTTTTTTGCAATTTAAAAGTGAGAGGCGGACTATTAGATCCACCGAGGTTATCCAGTGTAGTTATAAGGCTTGGTTTATCATATATTGTAGGGTAAAGTACTCCATTAAAATTAGATAGTAAGCCTGCACTGGTAGTACCAACATAGCCTGTTATGGTAACCTTAGCAAACGCTTTCAACGTATCTGCAACAGCGCTAACAGGCATTGAGTTAATAGCTGTAGTATAAACTCTTTCTTCCGGATAAGCTAACCTTACAGCCGGGTCACCAATCAATGTAAACATTCTACAATTTAGAATAGGTCCCGTCGCATTCTTAGCCATATTTAAAAGGTCACCGAATCTTGGTAAGGAACCATTGGGTAGTGGGGAATACAGTGAATCGAAAAAGTTTTGGTTCAAGGTTTGATTTCCTCCTGAGTATACTTCTCTCACAGTGGTCATCAACCCAATATTTCCTGCACTTGAATTAACTAAACATAGTTCACCGGCAGATATTTGCAACGGATCATCGTATTGAGCAAAAGAACAGGAAGCAGTAAAGAATAATGATAAATTCGTATTTGTCCATGCATAAATATCAGAAAAGTCAAGCACCCTTGATGTAGCTAATCCTAATGGCCCACCGTGTCCTGTATAATTAATAATCAGCAGCCCCTGATCCATTTGATTATCTATAGCAGTATTTACACTGGGGTACCTTGGCCCACCCGGGGTTTGTATCATTTGATAGGCATCGAGATATATTTTGTTTATATTTAAATTGTGATATTGCGAATTAACCGAATCTGCAAGTTGTTCAGCTTCATTAATATGAAGATCCCCATCTCCATCGTGAGCAATAAAGCATACCTGGTTTCTCCAACTGCCCATATTATAATTGGTTTGTGTAGTGCAGCATGAAGTAGATGCTATTACGGGCTCTCCGGAATTTGTTTCATAGCTTATTATTTTATTCACAACGGTTTGTGCCTGAGTCTGATTATCGGCAGGTATACGGCCAACACCAATATCAAGTCCATAGTTATTAGCGTCAAGGCTGCCTTCGTTATTATCTAAAATGGCATAATAATCATCTGACACATATGATCCGGTTGGATCTAATGATTCATCCGATTCGTAAGAAAGAAGATAATTAGTATTGCCCGATATACGGTATTTGGGGTCATAGGAACCATCGCCAAATAATAACAGATATTTAGGCAGTGTAGTATAATTAGTGGCCCTATCATAGAACATGCGTGCATAATCACGTATTGCAATCGGGTCTTGTCTACCTGATGAGAATTCATTGTATACCTGGGTAGTTGTAACCACCTGACATACAGTTAAAGAGTCGTGAGAACGGTGAAAGGCAGCAAGTTGGTTTGCCTGTGACCAGAATGCAGGAGAAGTAATAATAAGCATATCAGCCTGGGCGAAAGCATGAAGGTTTTGATTAGGAACCACGCCAATAAATGTAGCAGTATTAAAAGAACTTCCTGTAAAAGTCACAAATTGCCTTAATGTATCAGATGGATAGGTGAATTCATTATGTCCGAATTTAGGAACAGTGACGTTCAACGATTTAACATTTTGAGGATATGTTACATCCCATACCTGCAATGTCTGATTACTGGAAATATCATATACAGATACATTACCCGGCTTCACCGATTGAGCATCCCTGAATTCCATTTGAGATGCACTTAATGTAAGATTATCACGAACATTTGCTTCTACATAATAAAGCCAGCCTATTGCACCCGCGGTATTCTTATTCACGTTTACAATTAATGAACTCGAAGTAGGTGTAAATGTATAGCATCCGGCACCTATTGCTGCAAACGTATCAAAAAAAATAGTGGTATTTACACCGGGAACGGTAATGGTGGTGCTGGCAGAATTAGTACCAATGGTATAAAAACTTGAGCCCAGACTTTGATCATAGCGTGATGCAACTTCAACATTCACATAAGCCGGAGAGGAGGTAGAAATATTGGGGAAATTAAATGCGATATTATAGGAGGTTGTAACATCAAAATATTCCCCGAACCAAATATTCCCCGAGGAAATAAGATTGGTTGCATCAGCCTCATGATAGGCATAATCATCAAACGTTCTAACTGTATCTGTTGGAGTACCTAGATAAGATTCCGGTGTTATTCTTTTGCCCGGGGTCGATCCTGTAGTAATAAAATAATACGTGGTATCGGTGTATAAATTTACAGTGTGATGATAATGCCTGCCGCATGGATCCGCGCTATTTGTGTCGTATGTCCATATATTGGGATTTTGTCCATAGAATAGAATATAATCACTTGTCGAAAAGGAAGAATCACCCTGGCCATTCACATAAATAGCATTTTCAACCAGGTCATCAAGCCTTGGGGCACTATTAAGTGTAGGTAGCATTGCCCCTCCGTTGCCATAAACACGAATATTTTTAGGAGGCGCTGACATATCAAAGCCCATACTTTTAAAGAAATTATAGTCAAGCTTATAAATACCATCTTTGGTAACTCCAATTTTATACCATGAGCCGGATGCCAGAACTGAACTGGTAGCAAAAGAATGGTCAGGCCTTTTTGCGCTTTTGTCACTTGCAATTTCTATAGAGCTTTGTTGAATATTTAATGAAAAAGAAACTAGTTTTTCAAATTGATTGGAAACTGAATTTTTACGGATGGGTGTAATAGTAAGTGATAAGTAAGGTTCTTTACTTTTTGTAACTACAGGAGAGTTTATGTTGAAATCGGCGGAAATCTGTTTACTATTTCCTAATACTTTAATTTCTTCACTTGTAAGTGGTACATATGTTGGGTTAACAAGGTTGACCTTTACCTGTGTAGTATTATTTTTGAGTTTTATGAGCCTGAAATACTGAGGTATATTACCCTTGCTTTGATCAAGCACCGCACCTTTAAAATATAAATACTCTATTGTGCCCTTTCCCTGAAAATCATCTGTACGTGGCACTTCCCAGCTTAAAGCAATTGTACCTTTATTAGCTACAATATTGGTATTAGTTGCAAGAACGGGAGGAGTATTTTTTGATTGTGCAGGTAAGGTCTTTGGTTTAATTTGACCAAATACATGAATGGAAGAAACTACCATAAAGAAGGCTGTAGTTAATTTTATATTCTCCGGGTTTTTGAATCTTATCATTGTTAAAAAGTGATAAATTTAAAGTATTTTATTAAAAATGGTTATAGGTATAACTATAGTGGTCGCATTTTATTGTTTTAGATTAAAAAAGGGCCTTACTGTAACATCGTATACATTTTTACGTATATTTGTAGTCTAATGCATATACCAGCATGAAAAAACTACTCATCTCAATTTTTGCTTTTGTAATTATGATAGGAGGAGTATCATATAAAGCTATAGCGCAAGATCCGCAGTTTACGCAGTTCTATGCTAATCCGTTGTATCTCAATCCGGCTTTTGCGGGTAGTGCAACATGTCCTCGCATATGTCTTAATTTCAGGGACGAATGGCCTGCTATTCCGGGTACTTTTGTTACATATAGTGCTTCTTACGATCAGCATGTGGATGCTCTTTCGGGAGGTCTTGGCTTACTTGTAACAGATGATCAGGCAGGACAAGGAACCCTTACAACTACTAATGTAAGTGCTATTTATGCTTTCCAGCTTAATGTAACCAGAACGTTCACAATAAGTGCAGGTTTTCAGGCAACATATCACCAAAAGAGTGTTGATTGGAGTAAATTAACTTTTGGAGATCAGATTGACCCTACACGTGGCTTCGTATACAATACCAATGAAACCCCTGTGCGTACAAGTATTGGAGTGCCTGATTTTTCAGCAGGTATTTTGGGATATAGTAAAAGCGTTTTCTTTGGCTTTTCTGCAGACCACCTTACACAGCCTGATGAGTCATTCGTTAGCGGTGCAAGCCCATTACCAATGAAATATACAGCGCATGCAGGAGCTATGATATCTCTGGCAGGGCATTCCATACAAGATGATCAGGTTACTATTTCTCCTAACGTAATATTCCAAAAACAACAAGATTTTCAATTACTTGACCTTGGGTTTTATGTAATGAAAGGGCCTATTGTAGGTGGTATATGGTACAGAAATCAAGATGCTATTATATTATTGATAGGTTTCCAGAAGAAGTTTATACAAATGGGTTATAGCTACGATGTAACCATATCTAAACTTACTGAAGCAACTGCAGGTTCTCACGAACTTTCACTTATTTTCAAGTTCTCGTGCCGTCCACACCACAGGACTTTCAGAACTATAAGTTGCCCATCTTTCTAAGAGACAAAAGGATATTCGCCATACAAGTATAGAACTATTCTAATAAAATCTGTATATAAATTATGAAGAAGACAGCGAGAATTTTAGGTATTGCAGCGGCCACAGTTATACTGGCGTCATCATGTTCGCATGAGCGCTCATCAGTAACAGGGTGGAACTACAACGACCCTAAAAACGGCGGCTTTGAGGTAATGCCATACGAAGAACAGGAAACTGGTCCTGGTCTGGTGTTTATTGAAGGTGGTACATTTACTATGGGTAGGGCTGAAGATGATGTAATGTATGATTGGAACAGTGTTCCAAGACGTGTTACAGTATCATCATTTTATATTGATGAAACTGAAGTAACCAATACAAATTACCGTGAATACCTTTACTGGACTGCCAGGGTATTTGGTCCTAACTATCCACAAGTATATATAAAGGCATTGCCTGATACATTGGTATGGAGGAATAAATTAGCTTACAATGAACCGTACGTAAAGTATTATTTACGCCACCCGGCATATAATGATTACCCGGTAGTTGGTGTTGACTGGTTGCAGGCAACAGATTTTTGTAAATGGCGTACAGACAGGGTGAATGAATTCATCCTTGTTCGTGAGGGTATCATTGATTTTAACCCTACTCCTTCTGACGCGGATTACTTTAACACAGACGAATACCTTTCAGGCAAATGGACGGGACAGGTTAAGACACCTCTTCCTGATCTTAACCCTTCCGGTTCTGGTGAACGTAACGTTAGAATGGAAGATGGTATATTCTTACCAGATTATCGCCTACCAACCGAAGCTGAATGGGAATTTGCGGCTGCCGGCCTTATTGGTAATACCACTAATGAATTAGTATTCCAAAGAAGAATATACCCTTGGAATGGTCACGCTACACGTAACCCTGATGAAAAATATATCGGACAGGAGTTGGGTGACTTTGTAAAAGGCGCCGGTGATTATATGGGTGTTGCAGGTGATTTGAATGATGCTGCCGATATTACTGCTCCTGTTTATTCATACTGGCCTAATGACTATGGTCTTTATGGTATGGCGGGTAACGTGAGTGAATGGGTAATGGATGTTTATCGTCCTTTAACTCCACAAGATGAAAATGAATTCAGGGCATATAGGGGTAACCAATTTGAAACCCAGGTTAAAGATCAGGATGGTATTGTAATACAGGATTCCGTAAGATATAATCAGGATAGCGATATTACAAGCATTCCGGGCCAAGTTAAATACAGATATGTAGACAAGGACCATAAGGAAGATAACCTTGCTAACCGCAGGAACTACCACGAATCGGACGAGAGAAGTTATGTAGATGGTGACCTTAACTCTAGTATCTACTATGGTAATGCACCTCCTGCTCCGAACAAGATAATGTATGAAACCGGTACAACAACACTTATAAGTGACCAAACCCACGTATATAAGGGTGGCTCATGGAAGGACCGTGCATTCTGGATGAGCCCGGGTACACGTAGGTTCCTGGAAGAGCATCAGGCTACTGATTATATTGGTTTCCGTTGTGCTATGACAAGAGTAGGAAGCCCTGTAAGTTTAGGTAATTCTAAAGAAGCAGGTAAATACTAATCTCTTGGAATAAACTATATGAAAAGGCCCTGCATTACGCGGGGCTTTTTTTATTTTTGATATATGATTTATTATGGTGAATGTAACTGATAAAATAAAATCCTTAGCTAAAGAAAATCTCAATTCAGTAATTGATATAAGGAGGCATATTCATGCTAATCCTGAGCTTTCGTTTAATGAGATCAATACATCTGCTTATGTTGTCTCGGCCTTAAATAAAATAGGCCTCTCTGCAAAAAGGATTGCAAACACTGGTCTTGTAGTTGAAATACATGGAAAGAACCCTGGTAAAACAATTGCCTTGCGTGCCGATATGGATGCCCTGCCAATAGAAGAATGGAATGATGTTCCATATAAGTCAAAATCAATTGGCGTGATGCATGCCTGTGGGCACGATGCCCATACAGCATCTTTGATTGGGGCTGCTACCATTCTATCAAAGATGAAAGATGAATGGGATGGTACCATCAAACTTATTTTTCAACCCGGAGAAGAGAAATTACCTGGTGGTGCAACCTTTATGATAAAAGAAGGAGTGCTTGATCACCCGGCGCCTGAATCTATTTTCGCGCAGCATGTATTCCCTTCGCTTGAAGCGGGTAAAGTCGGCTTTTGCGGTGGTACTTATATGGCATCGTGCGATGAGATATATCTTACTATTAAAGGCAAAGGTGGCCATGCGGCCATGCCTGCCAGTTATGTTAACCCTATACTTATTGCATCTGAGATATTGCTTGAACTGGATAATGTGTTCATGAAGCACCCGAAGAATACGATACCTACTGTACTTGCATTCGGAAAAATGCACGCCAATGGGGCAACTAATGTTATCCCGTCAGAACTGACTATTGAAGGTACATTCCGGACTATGGATGAAGCTTGGAGGGCAGAAGCACATAAAACCATTACTAAAATAATCGACTCAAAGGCTAAGAGTTTAGGCGGCGATTGCAACATAAAAATTGAAGTGGGTTACCCTGTACTTATCAATAATGAAGAGACCACTAAACATGCACGTATTGCAGCAGAGGAATACCTGGGGAAAGAAAATGTGGTTACTCTTGAGAAACGTATGACCTCAGAAGATTTTGCTTTTTATTCTCTCTTAAAGCCTTGTTGCTTCTATCGTTTAGGAACAGGTAATGTTGCCAAGGGAATTATTGCCGGGGTGCATACGCCTACATTTGATATTGACGAATCGGCATTGGAAACGGGCATGGGCCTAATGGCATGGATTGCCTTAAGTGAATTAAAAAGAAAATAAATACTTAGTTAGCTGCTAATAACTTGATCTTGCTGCCGGGAGTAAGTGTACTCTTATCAGTAAGGTTATTAAGCTTCTTAAGTGACGCTATCGATACACCGGTAGACTGTGCAATGTGCCATAGTGTATCGCCATCCTGAATTACATAATAGCTCTTTGTAGATTTTACTTTCTTGCTTGAAGCTACATCAGTTGATTTGTGATGTCCGCGGTTAATATATACAGTAAGGTGCTGACCCGGGCTAACGCTATTGCTGGCTAAGCCATTCCATTCTTTAAGTTCACGAACGGTACAGTGGTAACGGTTTGCAATAGTACTCAAGTGTTCACCTCTTTTTACCCTATAGTATTCAACCTGTGGTGCGTTCTCAGAAATAGTTAAAATTTCCTGGCTGCTAAGTGTATCTTTCTTAGCCAGGTCATAAATAGCTTTTTCGTTTGTTACAAAAGTTCCAACCTTGGCAACCGGCAAACAAACAGTATAGCAGCCTTCAGTAGAATAAGGTATTACACCTAACTTGTAACATGGATTAAGGTAACTTATATCCTGCACTGGCACATTCAGATAGGTGGATAATTGGCTAAATGATAATTGTTGATGTACACATACCGTATCAACATCAAAATAGGTTGCATTGGCTATGCTAGGGTAAATATTATGCGAAGTAGCATAGTTCATTACATAGTTCACGGCTATAAATGCTGGAACGTACCCTTGGGTTTCCTTAGGCAGATAGGGCCTTATAGCCCAGAAACTTTTTTTACCACCTGCGCGCCTGATAGCTTTGTTGATTTCCCATGGGCCGCAGTTGTATGCTGCTATAGCCAACTGCCAATCATTGAACATACCGTATAAGAACTTAAGGTATTCGCAGGCAGCAATGGTTGACTTAATTGGGTCGTTACGCTCATCAACATAAGATGTAACTTGCAGATTGTATAGTTTTCCGGTTGTGTACATAAACTGCCATAAGCCCCTTGCACCGGTGCGTGAACATGCGGTAGGGTTCATTGCAGATTCAACTACAGCTAAATATTTTAATTCAAGAGGCATTTTATACTTATCAAGCATTTGTTCCATCATTGGGAAGTAGAGCTTTGATAATGCCAATATCCTGGAAGTTAGTTGCCTTCTGTGAATAGCATAAAGCGCTATATATGGCTTAACTACGTCGTTATATTGAAGGCCAAAAGGAGATTGTCCATCTAGCTTCGCCATGCGGTCAGCAAATTCTTTATCGCTATACCAGGGAATAGAATCAGGATTGAAATGGTAATTAGGTGATGTTACTACATCATACCCTTTTTCAAAAAAGTTAAGGTGGGCCAGACTATCAAGTGATGCAACAATAGGGTCATCCTGGAACGTGGTAGATGAAGCAAGACTATCCTTGCCAGGGCCTTTAGCCTGTGCAAAACCTATACTCACTATGGTGAGTAGCAATACCACAATATATTTCATCCCTCCTCGCATTTATATATATTATAACGTTATAACTCTCGAAATGTTTCACCAAAACTGCAATTTTACGAAGAATTTTACCCTTTTTCAAATAAAATACCCATAGATATTCACGAAGCACTGTTCATTAAGCTGGCCGAAAAAGCCAACAATGTAAGCTCATCATGCCTTCTACCCATTAATTGAATGCCAAAAGGCAGGCCATTTGAGTGTTTTCCAATAGGTAAAGAAATGGCAGGCAGGCCTGTAATATTGGCCGGAACAGTGAATATATCTTCCAAGTACATTTTTACTGGGTCTAGGTCATTTTCCCCAAACTTAAAAGCGGTGCTCGGGGTAGATGGTAATAGTATTAGATCGTAGTTCTTTAATATGGCATCGGTTTGTTCCGAAAATAAGCGCCTTACCTTCTGTCCGCGGGAATAGTATGCATCGTAATATCCTGCACTTAGCACAAAGGTCCCCAGCATAATACGCCTTTGCACTTCTATTCCAAAGCCTTCTGAGCGTGATTTCCTGTAGGTCGATTCTAAGTCAGTTGCTTTGGAGCTACGGTATCCATAATTTATACCTGCAAACCTCGATAAGTTAGATGATGCTTCGGCAGTTGTAAGAACGTAATAGGTTGGTACAGCATAGTCTATAAGTGAAAAATCTACAGGCTCAACTATGTGCCCTTGCTTTCTCAGGTCAGCAATAAGCTTATCAATACTTGTTTTTATTTCAGGGTCAAGGCCAGGATGTTCAACACAATCTTTCAGGTAAGCAATGCGTAGTTTCTTAGTATCGACTTTTTTGTATTCTGCAGAATATGCGGGAACAGGCCTATCAGCCAATGTACTGTCATATTCATCTTTACCTGCCATAACTTCTAATATTACAGCAGCATCACCAATGTTATGTGTAAGCGGACCAATCTGGTCGAAAGAAGATGCATAAGCAATAAGCCCGTAACGTGATACCCTGCCGTATGTAGGCTTAAAACCAACCACCCCGCAGAATGATGCAGGCTGGCGTATAGAGCCTCCGGTATCGCTTCCTAATGCAGCCAGGCAAAGGTCAGCAGCTACTGCTACTGTTGAGCCACCCGAAGAACCACCGGGTACTCGTTTATTATCGTGCGGGTTTAATACATTTCCAAAAGCCGATTTTTCATTTGAGCTGCCCATGGCAAATTCATCGCAATTGCAGCGGCCAATAATAATGACATCTTCAGCCAACAGGCGTTCTACAACGGTTGCGCTATAGAGTGATTCAAAGCCTTCCAAAATTTTTGAAGAAGCAGAAACTTTATGGCCTTTGTAACAGATATTATCTTTAATACCAATTACCATTCCTGCCAGTTTACCAGCCTTGCCCTGCTTTATTTTTTCATCAATTACTTCAGCACGTTTCAATGCTTCATCACCCCATACTTCCAAAAAAGCATTCAGGTGCTTGTTCTTCTCGATCCTCTCCAGGTATAATGAAACAAGGGCCTTACAGGTAACAGTACCCGAGGCAATATCTTTTTTAATGGCTTCTAATGAGCGATACACTTGCATAGGGCACAAATCTAACTTTTCTTTTCCAGTGCGTCAATGGCTGCTGCCAGTTTATGATCTTTTTCCGTTACAATATCACCTGCATCATGCGTGTATAGGCGTATTTCCAAATCGCTATATGTATTTATCCATTCCGGGTGATGGTTCATTTTCTCGGCTATCAATGCAACGCGGGTCATAAAAGCAAAGGCTTCTGAGAAATCCTTAAACTTGAATTTCTTACACAGTTTGTTATGTTCTTCTTTCCACATGGGGTTTATTTTTTATTTTAATAATCTTGCAGAATGGTGTATTCGTGCAATACTTATTTCTTTACTACTCATTATAAAATACACTATCCGATAATTTCCTTCAATTAGCTCACGCAAATTCTTATTCTCAAACTCAGGAACTATTCTACCGCTTAAAGGATGCTTTGCAAGCGCTGACACACGGGAAAATATTTTCTCTATTGTAATTACAGCGTATGCATGAGAATCTTGTGCAATGTACCCTTCAATTTCTTCCAGATCTTTCAGGGCAAGCTGTGTCCATTTTATTTCGACCATTTTTTCTTAAAACGTTCAACAACTTTTCCATGTGCAACCACTTTTCCTTCTTTTGCCTGAGCTACACCATTTTCAACTTTTTCAATAAAAACAAGGCGTTCAAGTAATTCCTCAAGGTTGAATTCCTTAGGGAATTCATTAACAGTGTTTAAAACAGTTTGTTTTTTCATATGTGCACTTTATTGTTACAAAGTTACCAAAGTAATATTAAGATTGCAAGAGTAATTTCTTTATCAAAACTATCTGGCCTAAATGATAATGGTTATGTTCAACAATTCCCGTAAGGTTCCTGTAATAGGTTCCGTATTTCTCAGCAAAGAAAACTTCTTCGAGTTTACTATCGGGCAACTTATCGATAAGGCCAGCAAGGGTTTCAGCATCGGTCCAGAGCCTGTTCACTAGTTTTTCCCAATCTTCATGAGATTTTATTGGTGGACAGTCAAAACTAAATTTATCGTGACCATCGAGTGGCTTTCCCTGTAAGAAGTTTATGGCTAAGCCCACGTAGTAATTCATGTGAAAAACCAACAGGGCAATGGTATTAAAGGAATTAACCTGAGTAGTAGCTTGTTGCCAGGTTATACCTTCCAATGTTTCTTTTAGGTTTACTCCTGTCCAGTTACCACCGGAATAAACAGCCCTAAATTGCTTTGCTATTTGTGCGGTTAAACTCATGGTGCCATTCTGTAAATTTTCCACTTGCCTTTTTCAAGCGTGTATGCAATGCGGTCGTGCAGGCGGCTCGTGCGCCCCTGCCAGAATTCTATATGCTTGGGAATAATGCGGTAACCGCCCCAATGCTCCGGTGCAGGTATCTCAGTATTCTCATGCTTCTTTAAAAAAGCACTATGCTTTTCTTCTAACTCTTCGCGGTTTGCAATGGGTTTACTTTGTGGCGATACCCATGCTCCTGCCTGGCTTGCTTTTGGGCGAGAGTGGAAATATTCTTTCGATTCCTGTTCTGTTACTTTCTCAACGATTCCTTCAATGCGAATTTGCCTGTGTAGTGTCGGCCAATAAAAGGTCATGCTTGCAAAGGGGTTTTCAGTTAACTCTATCCCTTTTCGACTTTCGTAATTCGTAAAAAATATAAATCCCTTAGTATCTACTCCCTTTAATAATACTACCCTTGCTGAAGGCAAACCACTGCGTGTAGCAGTAGAAAGCACAAATGAATTTTGTTCCAATACTTTTTGTTCCATTGCCAAAGCAAACCACTTCTCAAATTGAAGAATAGGGTTCTTATCTACATGCGATTCATCGAACTCACCCGCTTCAAATTCGTGGTGAAATGTTGCTATGTCTTTTTTCCAGTTTGTCATACTATAGAATTACAAGAACAAAAATACTAAAGTTTGTTTGCCCTCTCCCTTCCTCTCCCAAGCGGGAGAGGCGTTCCTATCCCCCTTTGGAGAAAGCAAAAAATGCAACACTTTTTGACACAGATTGATGTTTTGTGTTGCATTTTTAAGGTATTCTATTTGATATCCAGTTGATTTAATGCAATTTTTCATAATATCCCAAAGACTAAAGTGTAAAAATACCGGGTATACACTTTTTGACACTTGTATACCCTTAACATGCTGATTTTCAATAAATCGATTCATAAATTTTCCTGCGTTTTTGTATACCCCTTTTGCCCTCACCCCAACCCTCTCCCTTTGGAAAGGGAGATAAATTCCTTCTCCTATGGGAGAAGGCAAGGATGAGGGCAGTACTTTCTTCATACCTCAAATTTACCTATAATATTTATTATATGTAATAAATAGTTAAATATTTATGAACTAGCTATAAGATGAAATCCTTAATTGCATGGAAGGGAATCTAGTTCTGTAATAAGGAAAGCTTCTTTGTTGTGTGCGAAGTCATTACCCCATTTGCAACTAATGACATTATTCCATCATAGGAAACCCAGCGGCCCCTATCAACTGAAAACTCTGCCAGGACACTGCAAGTCATTTTCATTTTGGTTTTTTTATTTGAACCCTCGAATGGGCTCATATAATCTCCAGATACATACTCCACTATATCATATTTCAGAACTGCAATGGTTTCACCGTTTGCTTTTTTCAGGCCCACTAGAGTTGCCAAATTTTTATGATATGAAGTATCGCATTTAAAATTCTGGTCCATTGAAATAAAGTGAACATCGAGTGACCAATTATCTCCAATTCTTACTGGTTTACCTGGTAACTGAAAAAAGAGAGCAATTAAATTTCTCTGGTCGTTTTTTACGTAAAAACTTTGAATGGAACCACTATCGTTAATTGCACCACGTAATTGAACGTTTTTCATCATCATTTCCACCATTTTATTAAAATCATCACTATTTTTTATAGTGTCCTTTGCGGATGCTGTGTCAGTTTGTTTATAATTTACGGAGATGTCAATAATTCCTTTTTTATCCTCTGTTAGATAAGTAACTAAGGTGCTGTTAAGGTATTTATTAAGTTGAGTCAGAAACTTTTTGGCTTCAATCTCTTTGCTTAATGTGCTGTCATCGACTAGTTTGTCAAGTACACCAAAGAATCCCTTATAGTCTATTGAAAAATCTTTGAAATTGGCTGTATCAATTTCCTCCATAGTGGTTTTATAAGAAAGAACTTCTTTAGGTTGAAGTTTCCATTGTAAGAAAACTCTTTTGCCTTTTTGCCCATAAGCTATAATAGATAGAAAAATTACGGCAAAAGTGATAAAGGCTTTTTTAATAGTTGTAGTCATAAGTGGAATTTCTTTAGGCATAAATATACAAATCACTTTTCACTTCAACCCAATCCTCAAAAACAGCCAAAGGTTGTAAGTATCATTACTAACATCCGGCGTACTGGTGCCCGTAAAAAGGTTCGATGCATCAAACCTATAACAAGCACCTGCCCCAAGGCTTAGGTTTTGCAACATGTGAACGGAAACATCTATTCCTGGAGCAATATTGAAGTTATCATTGTATGTGCTCTGATGCCCGGCTACATTGGCTGTATAAGAAATCTTTACAGGTATAGAAAGGGTAAATAAATGTTTAGAGAAAAAGAGGGGTTCTACATTTAAATAATAGGCAAAATGTGCATTTGGCGCAGTATAAGTCTTCGGGTCAGTATAGCCCGGATTCAGGAAAATATTATTAGCGGCTTCATCCATTCCAATAGAGACATGCATCATTTCTTTATATTGAATACCAATAAAGTCAGCACTGACACCTGTCAATAAGGCACTTTGAAATGCCACGACAACAAAACCTTCTTCCCATTGCAGCTTATAATTCTGTGGATTGAATTTCTTTAATAATGTTGGAACGGAATCGTTCTGCCCATACATAACAGGACAGAGAAATAGAACAAGAAATAAAGAGAAAATTATCTTTTTCATCGATTAGGGGATTATCAAACCTCCACAAAAATATAGATTCATGTGGATTTTGAATTACTCACCCTGCCCTCTCTACAATAGAGAGGAATATTTGTGTTGGTCATTTTATACCCCGAGTTGAAACTCGGGGCTACCAATGTGTTTCTCCTCTGGAGAAATGAAACAGAAAAAATCCGACTAAAGAGCGTTTGTAGTATAGGAGAGTCCACCTGCGGTAAGAGTTAGAGTCCGAAAGGAGTTATGAATATTGGCAGCAGACTCTCCGGTCATGGCCTCTGCCATGAATACTTTTCAAACGGTCTTGACTTTTTAGTTCTTTTATTCGTACTTGATAGTCCTCAAACGAACTCATGCTTGCTTCACAGGTGTGTCAAGACAAAAGAACATAAGCAATAACGAGGTAACATTCTTATATCCTAAAATAAATACTTTTGCCCCATTATCCTTGTCTGTGAAAGTAATCCAAACTGTTTCTGAACGCCCTAACCATTATCTTCCCCAACGCGGGGAAGGCGTACTTTTTATTCATTGTAGTATACTTGTGCGATGAAAGTAGTCGGAACCATATCGCAACTTGATTCTATCCTCGACCCACACAGGGCAAAAGAGGAAAGTATAGGCTTTGTCCCAACTATGGGTGCATTGCACAAAGGGCATGTATCTCTGATCAACATTGCACGAAGCGAAAATAAAATTGTGGTATGCAGCATATTTGTAAACCCTACCCAGTTTAACGATCCTGCTGATTTGAAACGTTATCCTCGCCCTGTAGAAGATGATATGCGCATGTTGGAAGCCGCTAATTGTAATATATTATTTATGCCATCGGTAGAAGAAATGTACCCCGATGGTGATTTCACCACCCAAAAAGAAGACTTCGGAACACTGGATAAAGTGATGGAGGGAGCATCACGCCCAGGGCATTTTGCTGGGATGATAACTATAGTGAACCGGTTGTTCCTGGCGGTAAAGCCCAACAATGCTTATTTCGGACAAAAGGATTTTCAGCAACTGGCAATTGTAAAACGCTTTGTTGAAAAGCATGTAATACCTATCAATATAAAATCGTGCCCCATTGTACGCGATTATGATGGATTGGCAATGAGCTCACGCAATAGATTATTATCCGCCGAAGAAAGAAAGCGAGCCTTGTTAATTCCTCAAACCCTTTTAAAGGTAAAGGAGATGTGGGACAAAAGTTCGGTTACTGATATAAAGAAATTTGTAGAAGACGAATTCAAGAAGGATGGTTTTTTACGACTTGATTATTTTCAGATTTCAGATGCTAAAACCCTGCAAGCCATAAAAGATAAATCTCAACCAGCGGTTGCCTGTATTGCCGTTTTCGATGGCAATATTCGCTTGATTGACAACGTGTTACTTTGATTTAAGAAGATAATTTCATATCTTTGGGATTCGAATTGATAAATCCTGAAAATATGAATTCCATAACCTTTGGTCATTTAAATTACCTTGCTGTAATAGTCTGCACGTTGGCATATTTTATGCTAGGCGCATTGTGGTTTTCACCTATTTTATTTTCTAAATCCTGGATGGCGGGCCATGGCATTTCAATGCCTAATTCCGATGCAGATAAAGCAAAGATGAGAAAGGAAATACCAAAGATGATGGCTATTACTTTTCTACTTTGCCTTATGGGTACTGTTGCTATTGCTTACTTTGAAGCAGCATTCGGTATCAATAACTGGATGACCGGTTGCAAGCTTGGGATATTCGCCGGCATATTTGTGTTTATCACATTAGCTTTGAGCTATATGTACACCAAAAAATCATTCAAACTGGTTTTGATAGATGCAGGTTATCATATTGTTAGCCTTATTTTAGTGGCTACCATACTTGCAGTTTGGAGATAGTCCTCCTTCTCCTATAGGAGAAGGACCGAGGATGAGGTCGCTTGTTTTGAGTGGAATACCCGACCTCACCCCAACCCTCTCCTGCGAGGAGAGGGAAGCTAGTAGCTTAAACCTTTATACATTTACTCTGTCTAATTAATAAACACAACCACTTGTGAGAAAATTACGTTGGATTTTATTGCTCTTTTTTATTCCCTTTCTTGCTAAATCGCAAGTACAAACTAGCGGGTACATAAGCCTTAAATGGCTTGACGGTACTTCTTATGAGGCAACTGTTGTAGATTACACTCAAGGTAATACTTCAAATAACGGTGCTTGTGGTTCTGGTGGTGATCCGGATTCAATTAGTTTATCGTGGGGAGATGGCAACTATGAAGTAATTTACCGCTCAAATGGCACAGGTGATTCAGTATGTGCTTGCAGAAAATCAAACATCTATGTTAGTAAGGCTCATACTTATTCAGGACCAGCTACATATACCTTATGGGTTGATTTTTCAGACTATATGCCTAGCATAGTGAATATGGGTAATTCAGCAAATACTAACATGTTCATAAAGAATGTATTAACGCTCACTCCTGTTGCAGGATACAATGTTTCTTCACCAGTAATAACTAATCCACCAGTTTGTACTTATGGCTGCTTAGGCCAGTGCTATACTTTTAACCTGGGTGCCGATACCGCAGGCGGAGATAGCCTTACTTATTCTTTGGGTAATATAAATGCTCCGGGCTACTATATTCCTAAAAATGCAAGCATTAACCCCGTAACTGGTACACTATCTTGGTGTAATCCTGACTCAGTTGGCTTGTATGAATTCCTAATAAATGTCATAACAATAAAGACTGATACTATAAGTGGTAAACCCTTCCATATTCCGTTTGATACCGAGCAGGTAATATTACAGGTAAACATTCAGGATAGTTGTGTGTTGGGGATAAATGAAATCACCAATAAAGATGTGTATAATGTATACCCTAATCCTGCTGGTAATGTGGTATATATAAACGGAGGGAATGAAACAAATAAGCTGATAACGGTATATGATCTACTAGGTCAATCGGTAATATCAACTGAAGGGAAACAAGAACAGTTTGCTTTAAATACCTCATGGCTAAGTAGTGGGCTATATTTTGTCAATATAAAAGAGGTTCAAACAGGCAGAAGCTATACCCTTAAACTAGTAAAGAACTAACCTCCTTCTCCTTATAGGAGAAGGACCGAGGATGAGGTCGCTTACATTGGGCGGAGTACCCGACCTCACCCTGAGCCTCTCCTGCTAGGAGAGGGAAATATCTAAATCTTGTAAATGTGGCAAAAGGCGCCTAAAGCCCTTTGTTAATAAAGTGTTCTAAATAAAACCTTCAATTAATTTGTTTATTCGCTGAAAATTCTACTTTTGCGGAAATTTTAAACAGGTAACGAAATGTATTGGACCCTAGAACTTGCATCATACTTAGAAGACGCCCCATGGCCTGCGACTAAAAGTGAACTTATTGATTACGGTATACGCTCCGGTGCTCCCATAGAAGTTGTTGAAAACCTACAGGAGATAGAAGACGAAGAAGAGGTTTTTGAGAATATAGAAGAGATTTGGCCGGATTACCCCACTAAGGAAGACTTTCTGTTCAACGAGGACGAATACTAAGGCGTACTCATTTTAATATATTTTTTAAGTAATAAGTTGTGGAGAAGCCTCCCGACATATTGCTTTACTTCGGGCGCAATGCAAGCGTAAAGGCTTTACAGTCTGCTCTCGAACAAAGCATAGGTTCTTTAATCTATCTGGAAAAACTTTCCGGGTCGGAACCCGCGTTTATTGCCGCTTCCATACTACCGCAATCCGACCGCAACCACCTGTTTATTGTAAAAGAGACAGAAGACGCTATTTACTTTTTCAATGACCTTGAAAATCTTATGCCGGGGCGGAGCATTATGTATTATCCTGCATCGGCTGTTGGTGCACAGCGTAAAGATGTAGAAAGCTCCAATCTCCTCCGCAAAACAGAAGTGCTCAATGCTATTCGCAATAGCAAAGGGCATATTATAGTTGCACCTGCTGCTGCACTTTGCGAAAAGGTTGCCAGTAGTGAAGCCATTGCAGAAAATACGCTCGAAATAAAAATGGGTGATAAACTGTCGATGGATTTTGTAATTGAATTATTGACAGATTATAAGTTTAATCGTAACGATTTTGTAACCGACCCAGGCCAATATTCCCGCCGTGGTGGTATACTCGATATATTTTCTTTTTCAAACGAATACCCCTATCGTGTAGAATTTTCGGGCGATGTGGTGGAGTCTATCCGCTTATTCGATGCGGCTACTCAGCTATCTGAAAAGGACCTTGACAAGATTTCCATTACTCCTAATTTGCGGGAAGAGTTATTGGAGAAATCGCACCAGAGCTTTTTAGAATATCTGAAAACGAATAAGGAAACTTGTTTATGGATAAAGGATTATCCAATGGTATTGCACACCATTGATGAGGCTTGTGAAAGATATATAGAAGAGGACAGGGGTCCTGCAAGTATCTTTTTATCAGCAGCGGAATTTGAAGCGGAAGCAAAAAAAATGACTTGTGTAGCATGGGGACAAGCACCGAAAGACATAACACAAAAGCTTACATTCTTATCATCTCCGCAAAAATCATTTGGTAAAAACTTCACTCTCTTTTTCGAAGAGGTGCGGAAGAATATGGAGAACGGCTATCGTAATTATGTGTTTACCGATACTGCCGAACAGATGCAACGCCTGCACGATATTTTTGCCGAGATACAGGAAAAATCTGGCGTAAAATTTAACCTTGATGAAGCGCTTATACCTATATTCCTTCCTATCCACGAGGGTTTCATAAGCCACGATTTAAAACTGGCTTGTTATACCGACCATGAAATATTCGGGCGCTACCATCGTTTCCGCCTGCAGGATAGTTTTTATAAAGCCAAAGAAGCGCTCACATTAAAAGAGTTACAAGACCTTAAACCCGGTGATTATGTCACACATATAGATCATGGTGTTGGGCGTTTTGCCGGACTTGAGAAAATAGAAACCGGTGGCAATGTGCAGGAGGCAGTACGCATCATGTATAAAGATAATGACTTGCTGTATGTAAGTATTCACTCTTTGCACCGCATTAGCCGTTTTACAGGTAAAGAAGGTTTTCAGCCTTCTCTTGATAAGCTAGGTTCTGCATCATGGAAAGCTCTTAAGCAAAAGACAAAGAAGAAGCTCAAGTTACTTGCATTTGATTTGGTGAAAGTATATGCCGAACGTAAAGCAAAACAAGGTTTTGCCTATCACCCGGATACCTATATGCAGAATGAGTTGGAGGCATCTTTCATATACGAAGATACCCCAGACCAGGTGAAAGCCACTGCCGATGTAAAGAAAGATATGGAAGCTGGATTCCCTATGGACAGGCTCGTTTGCGGTGATGTAGGTTTCGGCAAAACAGAAATTGCAATACGTGCTGCATTCAAAGCGGTGACCGATGGTAAGCAAGTGGCTGTATTAGTACCCACTACCATTCTTGCATTCCAGCACTTTAAAACATTTAGCGAAAGGCTAAAAGAATTCCCTTGCAAAATAGATTACATGAACCGGTTCCGCACAGCTAAAGAACGGAAAGATGTGTTGGAGAAATTAGCCAAAGGGCAAATAGATATAGTAATTGGAACCCACCAGTTGGTCAACCCTGAAGTAAAATTTAAGGACCTTGGTTTGCTTATAGTTGACGAGGAGCAAAAGTTTGGAGTGGGTGTAAAAGACAAATTAAAGACCATGCGAGCAATGGTTGATATTCTCACACTAACTGCAACTCCTATACCACGCACATTACAGTTTTCGCTCATTGGTGTGCGAGATCTTTCTGTGATCAATACCCCTCCGCCTAATCGTTATCCTGTGCAAACGGAAACACACGTGTTCAGCGAAGATGTTTTTGAAAATGCGATCAATTACGAAATAGCACGTGGCGGACAAACATTTGTAATTCATAACCGCATACATAACATTGAAGAAATAGCGGGAATGATTAGGCACCTTTGTCCGAAAGCGAGGATAGCCATTGCACACGGACAACTTAAAGGCCATCAATTGGAAGATGTAATGTTGCGATTTGTTGAAGGACAGATAGATGTATTGGTATCAACCGCTATTGTAGAATCAGGCTTAGATATCTCAAACCTGAATACCATTATTATTAATGATGCTCAGAATTTTGGCTTGAGCGATCTGCATCAATTACGGGGTAGGGTAGGGCGTTCTGATAAAAAAGCATTCTGTTATTTAGTTACCCCTCCTTTTGAATTGCTTACCAAAGAAGCGCAGCAGCGTCTTGAGGTAATTGAGAAATTCTCCGACCTAGGCAGCGGCTTCAGTATTTCCATGCGCGACCTTGATATACGTGGCGCAGGTGATCTGTTGGGCGGAGAGCAAAGCGGCTTTATAAATGATATGGGCTTGGAGATGTATCACAAAATATTGAATGAAGCTATTGAAGAGTTGAAAGAAGAAATGGGCGAAGAGAAGGCTGCTGAGATGGGATTAGTTACCCGACAGGCAACAGCCTCCGGTCCGAAGAAATATGTGCGTGACTGCCAAATCGAAACAGATGTTGAAGCACTGATACCTGATGATTATGTGCATAGTTCGGAAGAGCGTTTACGCCTGTATCGTGAACTAAATAACGCCCAAGATGAAGCCGAAATGGGCCGTTTTGAAAATGAACTTACAGACAGGTTTGGTAAACTACCAAACTCTGTTCAGGAACTAACGAATGTTGTGCGGTTAAGATTGTTTGCAGCCGAGTTAGGAATAGAACGTATTGTGTTGAAAAACAAAACGTTCATCTGTTTTTTTGTCTCTCAGCCTGACTCTCCATTTTATACCACAACTACGTTTGCAAATGTGGTTGAGTATGTAAAAAAACATCCTTCCACATGCCAAATGAAACATGGCACCGATAAGCTCTCACTGGTTATTACTCCCGTAATAAATGTGAAGCAAGCCTTGAGTATTTTCAAGGAAATGAAAGGCGAATAAGCGGAAAAGCAAGACGAATTTTTTATTCCAAAATAGCCTGCATAACCCAATCATATTTTACTACATTTGAAAAATTAAAATATTATTTATGAAAATTACTTTAGCCATTGCAGCCTTAACTCTCAGTTCGTTTATTGCCTATTCACAGAACCCTGTGCCTGCAATGTCTGCTACTAAAATAAAAGATGGCGGCCCTGCTACTGATGCACTTTTAAATGGCCCTAGTAGTGTAAAGACAGATGCAGCAGGCAACTTATATATATCCGATTATGATAATAACCGTGTACGTAAAGTAGATGCGAAGACTGGTGTTATTACTACTATTGCAGGAACAGGCAAGCACGGCTTCGCAGGCGATGGAGCCCTTGCTACCGATGCTGCACTTAAAGGTCCAAGTGATATTGCAATTGATTCAAAAGGCAATATTTATATTGCTGACTCATATAACAATCGCATTCGTAAAATAGACATTGCAACAGGTAATATAAACACTGTTGTAGGTACAGGAAGAATGGGGTATACCGGTGATGGCGGCCCTGCGCTTAAAGCAACACTAAATATTCCTTCAAGCGTAGCAGTTGACCCTGCTGGTAATATTTACATTGCTGATTTTGGTAACAATGTTATCCGTAAAGTAGATGCTACTTCAGGTAACATTTCAACTATTGCCGGTGATGGAAAAGAAGGTAAGAAAGGTGATGGTGGCGCAGCTACCGATGCTGAATTAGACAAGCCGGGAGGCGTTGCGGTAACTTCTTCAGGTGATGTCTATATTGCCGATGAAGTAAACTGTAAAATTCGTAAGGTTGATGGTTCTACCGGAATAATTACTGCAGTTGCAGGCACAGGTAAAGAAGGTAAAAAAGGTGATAATGGTCCGGCTACTTCAGCTCAGCTTAGTAAACCGTGTAGTGTAGCACTTGATGCTGCTGGCAATATTTATATAGCCGATGAATACAATGCGGAGATACGTAAAGTGGACGCTTCTTCAGGCGATATTACTACTATTGCAGGTACAGGAAAAGAAGCAGTTGATGCAGCAGATGGAGATGCTACAACAACTGCGCTCGATGCCCCTTGCGGAGTAGCCGTTGATGCTTCAGGTAATGTATACCTGGCCGATCATCTTACAAGCCTCATTCGAAAAATAGATTCTTCCGGTGACATGTCAACCGTTGCAGGTAAGTACGTTGAGCCGAAGAAACAATAGCTATTAAATCAGTCTAAGAATATAAGAACTCTGTTTAGTAGATTCCTCTGTCTTCTTGCTTCTCCCCACTTGGGGGGAGATAAGAGTGGGGGTAGAAATCCGCAGAGTAGTTCTTTCCGTATCTTAGCAATATGAAGATTGCTATTATAGGTACGGGTATCGCAGGCATGGCTTGTGGACATTTTTTGCAAAAGCAAGCCGATATTTTCTTTTACGAGAAGAACGATTACCCAGGTGGGCATACCAATACTATTACTGTTGATGAAGATGGTAAGCCAATCTTTGTAGATACAGGATTTATGGTATTTAATCATGTTACTTATCCCAACCTGGTTAAGCTATTCAATGAGCTTAAGGTCCCTACTTTTCCTACTTCCATGTCATTCAGTGTGCAATTCAAACCTGATGGGCTTGAATATTGTGGCTCAGGATTAAACGGACTTTTTGCTCAACGGAAAAACATTTTCAATCGTCGTTATATACGTATGCTGAAACAGATAGGCAGGTTTAATGATGAGAGTATTAAGATTTTGGATAAGCCTGAGTATGCTGATTATACTCTGGGCAAATACATGGAAGAAAAGGGCTTTGGTGATGATATGCTGTGGCGTTATTTAATTCCGATGAGCTCTGCTGTATGGTCTACACCTATGGAAAAGATGCTCGATTTTCCCGCGCAAACATTAATAAGGTTCTTCTATAATCATGGTTTTTTAGGACTCAATACTCAGCACCAATGGTACACGGTGACCAATGGAAGCAAAAGTTACCGTGATATTATTATGGCACCGTTTAAAGATAAAGTCAGGCTTAATGACCCTGTGGTAAAGGTTAGCAAGAAAGATGGCAAAGCAATCGTTCGAACAAAAAGTGGAGTAGAGACAGAATATGATAAAGTGATTATTGCTTCACATGGAGAGGAAGCATTAAATATGCTCTATGCTCCGACTACTGATGAGCAAAGGTTATTGAGTAATTTCAAATACCAGGAAAACAGAACCGTATTGCATACTGATGAATCTGTGATGCCGAAGAACAAACGCGTGTGGTCATCATGGAACTACCGAATGGAAGAGAAATACAAGCAGATGCATGCATCAACTATCTACTGGATGAACAGTTTGCAAAAAGTATCGCAAAAGAAAAATTATTTCGTATCACTCAACGACCCCGGTAATATTGACCCTAAGAAAGTATTGAAGGTAATTGACTATCACCACCCTTTATTTGATGTGGGTGCAATACAAGCACAACGCGAATTAAAAACCTTGAATGAAAGAGGCCCGATATATTTTTGTGGAAGTTATTTCCGATACGGATTCCATGAAGATGCATTAACTTCATCTGTGGAATTATGTGATAGTTTGAAAAAAGTATTGTAAAATGAACTCCTGCCTTTACCTGTGTAATATAATGCATAACCGCATGGAGCCTAAGCAACATAGGTTTCATTACAAGGTATTTATGTTCTATTTAGATATTGACGAGATAGACACAGTTGCAAAAAAATTCATGCTCATTAGTCGCAACCGTTTCAATATGTTCAACTTCCGCGACTCTGACCATGTGCAGTTACCGGCAGATAAACCTGATACAACTAAGAATGTAAAGCAACAGATTACCGATTACCTGGAATCTCAAAATGTAAAATTGAGTAAGCCCAAAATATTTTTGCTCACTAATTTGAGGACAATGGGGCATCAGTTTAACCCGGTGTCTTTTTATTTTGTGTATGAAAATGAACAACCTGTTTGTTGTGTGGCTGAGGTTGGCAATACATTCGGAGAGATGAAACTTTTCCTCTTAGGCAAAGAAACTTTCCACGAAAATGAGTTTATATATCGAACAAAAAAGTATTTTTATGTTTCACCTTTTATAGAACACGACGTGGATTTTGATTTTAAGCTAGCCTTACCTAATGATAAATTGAATCTTCGTATAGATGACTATCGTGATGAGAAACGTTTTTTCATTGCGACCGTTACCGGTAAAAAGAAGAATTTGACTGGTTTACAGTTATTTTTGTATGCTGTTCGCTTCCCGTTCATTACCTTAAAAGTGATAGGGTTGATTCATTGGAACGCTATGATACTCTGGATGAAAAAGATACCTTACCATAAAAAAGGTGCTAACGATAATCTGCAACGCGACGTTTTACGTAAATATCCTCAAAGTCAATAAGAATGCAAACTATTACATTAACCGG
The DNA here is from genome assembly GCA_035485295.1 of Bacteroidia bacterium. Taxonomy (GTDB): domain Bacteria; phylum Bacteroidota; class Bacteroidia; order JABEUT01; family JABEUT01; genus JABEUT01. The sequence continues at coordinate 967 of DATHOD010000145.1, read as the reverse complement.
AAAGAGAACCTGGTATGAAAATATGGTGTTGCAGTTCCTTGCGAATATGCAAAAGGGGAGCATTGCCATAACCATGCCATCGGGTGAAATAATTAACCTTGGCAAAGGAGATGGTGTTCATGCAGACATTACCATATCAGACAAACGATTTTTTGAAAAGTGCGTTTTGTTTGGTGATGTAGGTTTTGGAGAATCATATACCGCAGGCTATTGGGAGACAGATAATGTTACAAACGTAATTATGTGGTTCCTTCTCAACGTCGATAATGCACCTTCTATTTCAGGCAGTAAAGTAAAAAGTGGAATATTGAACCTGTTGAGGTTTGTAAATCGTTTGCAGCATATCAAGCGTAAGAATGATATGGATGGTTCTAAGGAAAACATTGCAGAACACTACGATTTGAATAATGATTTCTTCAAACTTTTCCTCGATCCGAGCATGACCTATTCAAGTGCTTATTTTGAAAAGGAAGGAATGGATTTGCAGGAAGCACAAATCGCTAAGTATGATAATTTGTGCAAAGATTTGAAGTTAAAAGCCGGTGATAATGTATTGGAAATTGGCTCGGGCTGGGGCGGAAATGCTATATATATGGCGCAAAAGTATGGTTGCAAAATAACTACTGTTACTATATCTGAAGAACAATACAAACTTGCAAAAGAGCGTATAGCCAAGGAAAATCTTTCTGATAAAGTAGAAGTGAAACTGATGGATTACCGCCTTCTGCAAGGACAATTTGATAAGATCATTTCCATAGAAATGCTGGAAGCAGTCGGGCATGAATTTTTAGATACTTTCTTTAAAAAGTGCCAGGACCTTTTGAAACCAAAAGGTGTGTTGGCCTTCCAGGTTATTACAAGCCCTGATTCACGTTACGATAGTATGCGTAAAGGTGTTGACTGGATACAAAAGCATATTTTCCCGGGTACATTATTACCTTCTGTGGCAGCTATTAACGGAGCTATA
>DATHOD010000144.1:0-17506 GCA_035485295.1 Bacteroidia bacterium | reverse complement strand
TATTGGGTTCATCGGCCACATATATTGTAAATCAATATAGGCCATATGCCTATTCTTCCAGCACATCAATGGATCAGAGAATGATTCAAAACGCAAAGAACTCTTTCTATGCGGGGCATGTTGAAATTATTGCAACCTCTACCTTCTTTATGGCAGAGGTTTATGCGGGTTATTATCCCCAGTCAAAGGTAAAGTGGCTGTTCTTTGGGCTTGCAGGTGCAGCTACAGCGGGCATGGGCTATTTGCGAATGGATGCCGGAATGCATTTTCCTTCCGATGTTATATTGGGGGCAGCTACAGGCATGTTATCAGGAATCCTAGTGCCATATTTTCATAATCACCGAATAATCAGAACTACGAACTTAACAATCATGCCATTTGGCAATAGTGCAGCCCAAGGGCTTTCAATGACTTATACATTTAATAAACAAACAAAATGAAACAGAATTTAAAATTGTCAGTAATGGTTCTCGCACTAGTTTGCGTAAGCGCCATAAAATCGAATGCTCAAAACATGGAATTAGGCTTGCGATATGAACCTGAATTTTCTGTTTTAATGAACAGCAATGATAAGAATGCAAGTCCTGCATTAGAGTATACAAGTCATTTCACTTATTTCAACCTTGGAGTGGGTACTGTATTTAACTTCAACAAGAATGTAGGCCTTGCTATAGATGTTTTATTTTCAAGAGAAGGGCAGGCATTCAGTGGGAATTTCAATGATACGAACTCAAGCAAAGCAACATATGCTTCTGTTGTCAGAACCCAGGCATATTTAAATAACCTGGTAATTACCGGAGATTACGTGGCGTTGGCTGAATTGAACTTTATCAAACTACCAATTATGCTTTCACTTACAACAGATAATACTAATCCTATATTCCTTACCTTACAAGTGGGGCCACAAATTAATTTCCTATATAATGTTGCCCAGGAAGTGAATCATACAGATGAAGCCTATCCCAATACCAATATTACGCCTATTGATCTTTACAAGTCTATTACCATAGATGGGGTAGCTGCTCTGGGTTTAGGATTCAATATAACCCCTCATATGGTATTCACAGCGCAGTTCCGTTACGATTATGGTTTTGAAGATATAGAGAATAAAAATGTTATGGTGAGTTACTATGGTGCACCCGCTACTCACTTTTATTCAAGTGATCGCCAGGCAACCCATACTGCTACATATGGCCTGCTAATCGGGCTCAACATTAAATTATAGGAACTTAAAAGGGCTATATGCCTTTTACGTCTTGAGGGCCGGAATGTATTCTGTATTACGAATACATTCCGGTTTCTTCTTTTTTTAACCTTTTGTTTACCTGAACTTGTAAATTATTCGATTGCAATAAACAGTAATCATGTAACATACAGATTGTTTTATGTAACACTCTTACTCTCTTAATGGTCGATTTTTGCAATGTTATAATTCATTAAATAACCAGAAACAAGCATTGTAAATAAACCTTTATATCATGAAAAAAATAGCAGTTTTTATTACCATTTTATACTTCACGTGTAGTGTACCTTCAATAGTTAGTGCACAAGTAGGAGTACAAATTACACTTGCCCCACCCGTAATGCAAGTATATGATCAGCCAGAGTGCCCTGTGGATGGCTATATATGGACCCCCGGCTATTGGGCCTATGGTGCTGATGGGTATTATTGGGTACCCGGTGTATGGATGGAACCTACTCAGGTAGGCTTTTTATGGACCCCCGGTTATTGGGATTTTGCGGGAGGCTACTATGGATGGCATAGGGGCTATTGGGGTTCACATGTTGGTTATTATGGCGGGGTAAATTATGGTTATGGCTATAATGGTTCAGGCTATGGTGGAGGTAGATGGGAAGGTGGTCATTTTCAATATAACACCGCTGTATCACATGTTAATCCATCACGAAGCCACAATACTTACTCAGATAGAAGTGTATCTAATAATAATACTGCCGGGCGTTCCAGTTTCCACAATAAAGGTGGAGCTGCTGCAAAACCTGCTCCCGGAAGTCAATCTCATAGTCCGGCTCCGGTACATAAATCAACTACAAATGCAGCCACGAACAACGTGCCAATGCATAGTGCGCCGGCACAACACAGCGCTCCTGCTCAGCATAGCGCTCCGGCACAACATACACAACAACAACATAGCGCCCCTGCGCAGCATAGTGCACCTCAACAACAACACAGTGCTCCTCAACAGCAGCATAGCGCACCACAACAACACAGCGCACCACAACAACACAGCGCACCTCAACAACAGCATAGCGCGCCACAGCAACAACACAGTGCTCCTCAAGGTGGTGGAAGAGGCGGAGAAGAAGGTAAAAAATAATTACCTATCATAAAACAAATAAATTAATGCCTCCTAATAGGGGGCATTTTTCTTGAGTAAAATCTTTAAGCTTCTTGTTATTTGGAATTCACGCAAAAAAGTAATATACTTGTATAAGAAACCTCATCCCATGAAAAAAAAATTACTTCTTATTACAGGAATTACCTGTACTATTTCTCTTGTGGCTCAACAAACCCCAAAAGAAATTACTAACCCAAACGGATCTCTTTACAGAGAATGTTATTGGGTAAAAGAAACAAAGCCTTTTGGGGAAATTATTGCTGAACGCAAAGCCAAAGGACTGGATAAGCTAAAGACAAAATTTGGTCCTGCTGACGATGGTGTGGCTATGATGGAGTTTAATAAGAAAGCGCATCATCCGGGTACCACTGATAATACTAAACAAGATGAGGCTCGTCAAACCGAGCAGGGACATAACGTAACCTCAACTATAGAGAATTTTGAGGGACAAGATGGGCTGGGATCATATCCTCAGGATCCGAACGGAATGATAGGTACCAAATATTATGTGCAAACTATTAACAGCACTATTGCAGCATGGGATAAATCGGGTACAGTATATATTCCACAAACCGACCTTGATGCTCTTTTTGGTTCTGTTGGTGAATGTGATTGCGGAGACCCTGTTACGGTTTATGATAAGATAGCAGATCGTTGGATCATTACAGAATTTGAAGGAGACTTGGGCTCAAACACTAATATCGACACACTTTTGTTTGCAGTATCAAAAACCAATGACCCTAAAGGCGCTTATTGGATATATGCTTTTGAACCTTATGCAAATAGCTTTAACGATTACCCTAAATACCATGTATGGGGTAATGGCTATTATATGACCTGTAATTGCAGTAACCCCGATATGGTAGTGGCTTTTGAACGCGACAGCATGCTTGTAGGAAGCAAAAAAGCAGCTTTTATTGCCATGCCATGGAATTATGGCCCCGGTATAAGTGGTTGCGAAGGCAACTTTTTTTGCCCAATGATGCTGGATTGTGATGGAACACTGCCTCCTGCCAATGCACCCGAATATCTTTTTTACTACTGGGATGATACCTGGGGTTGTGGTGGCGGACAAGATTCTATTGTTATTGAAAAAATTACAGTTAACTGGGCGACGAAAACAGGAACCATAAATGCTAAATACCAGGATCTTACTTCAGCAGCATTCACATCGAACTTCAGTAATACAGAGGCTTTCGATTGTATTATTCCACAACCGGGCAACAACAGTTCCAACTTATTATCTTCTACCGATGGGTATTTTGGTTATAGAATTCCGTATTTGAGATGGTCGAGTTACAATTCGGCTGTAATGCAATTCCCTGTTAATGTTGGGACATTGGCAGCGCCGGTAGCAGGTATACGCTGGTATGAACTACGACAGGATACTACAACTCAGTTATGGAGTATTTACCAGCAATCTACCTGGGCCCCAAGTGACGGAATTAGCCGCTGGGAAGCAGGTATTGCAATGAACCAAAATGGGGATATTGGAATGGAATACTCGGTTTCCAGCCCTACCACTACATACCCAGGCTTGCGTTATACAGGCAGAAGGTATTGTGACGCTCTAAATACTATGACGCTTGCGGAAGGTACTGTTGTTTCAGGTAATACGCTTGTAACTACTCCACAAGATTGCGGTAATCGTTGGGGTGATTATTCACATTTATCGGTTGATCCTAGTGATGGTATAACTTTCTGGGGTACGAATATGTATGCCGAAAGTGGTGCCGGAAATGGTATTAATGCAGGTACAAGGATATTCTCTTTCCAGGTGCCTATTTGCCCTACAGGAATTAATGAAGTAGCAGAACCGGATTCAAAAATTAGTGCATTTCAGGATGGTGGAACACTAATAATCAATGGAGAAAATATACCAGTTGGAGAAAGAGTTGTTGTTGAGCTATTTGATGTTAATGGTAAAAGGTTAATGCAGAAAGATATGGTGACATCAAGCAGTACTCTTCAAACTTCATTTAATATCGCATCTCTTGTAAAAGCAATATATCTTGTTCGCCTTGGTAACGATAGTTTCCAAAGGGTTATTAAGGTATCTATTCAGTAAAAAAGTTTTATTGTATGATAGGCATCATGTAAACGCATGATGCCTATTCTTTTTTATTCAATTGTGTGAGAGTAGTTTTATTACCTGAATAGTTTAAACAATTTAAAATACAATAAAATGAACTTTTTTAGAATCAAAACCAGCTGGTCAAATGCAGAATTAATAGTGTTGAAACTCTGTATTGCCTCGGCATATACTTTAGTTGGAGCGTATTTTCACATGTTTATCCATAACTATTATGTTCCGGTTCTTATTGTGTTCGGCATTACTGTAATTTGGTCAGTTTACCTATGGTTGCGTAAAATGAAAAGTGGCAATTAAGCACCACATCTGCTGAATAATAAATCTTCATAATTTCTTCAGCATGCTTACCTACATTAATAGTATGAAAAGACTGTTTATTGTACAATTGTGTTATTTCGCTTTTATACATGGGCATGTAATGGCGCAGCATACCGAAATCACAGTTCCACATAACGGATTTCGAGATGTTATAACCTACGATGCAAAGAACAATAAGATAAGTGATGTAGAACAGGAATTGCTAGGTAATACATGGCATGACATTGGTAATAATAAAACTACGTATGATGAACATAATAATGTGTTAAGCGCTGTATCGCAATATGGCTGGCAAAATTTCTTCACATATGATAACCGTAATAACAGGACAAGCATGTTACGGCAGTATAGGCAAGACACCGTTTATGCGAATTATGATCAATATTTCTATACGTACGATACCAATGATAATAAGACAAGTGAGGTTTTGCAAAAATGGGATGGAAAGAAATGGGTAAATAGTTCACAAACCTTTTTTGGACATGACAAGCGCTTGCAGCGAAACTGGAGCGGAAAAGAATGGGTTAATAGCAGCCAAATGGTATTTACGTACGATGACAGAGGAAATATAACTTGCCAACTGTCTCAAAACTGGAATGGCAATGAATGGGTGAATAAGGAAAGATGGACTTATACTTATGATAATAGTAATAAGCAGATAAGCTATGTAGATGAAATATGGGATGGCAAAGCATGGGGACCATGGCAACCGATGAGGGATGGGATTCCGCATTAATTAATGTAAAACACAGTGTAATTAATAAACCAAAAATGGTTGATAAGTGCTTTTTAACCCCTCATCGAATTTATATGCATACACACCAGGAGGGATTTTATTTTTCCTTACATCAAGCAGGTATTCATGGTCTCCATCTTTCCATGTGCGGTTGGTAAAAACAGTATATACTGTATGTCCTTTGGTATCTATTACTGATAGGCTCACAATTTCTGTATTATCTAGTTCCGTTTTAAACCAAATACTTGAATTATTAATAGCTTCTTCGCTTGCATTATTTTCTGCCTGTGGACCACCAGGTGTGTAAAGTGCCCAGTCAAGGTCCCCCGGATTTATAAGGGCAGTGAATATGCGCAGTTCGTGATCATTTAATTGCATCCATATAGGGCGCACTATATTATTATAGGCTTTTACATTTATGTAATCTCCAAAAAAATCAGATGCTGTTGGCACAAACGATTTTTCATTTATCCTGAAATTGATAAAACTATTGCCACCATCTTTAGATACTGCAAGGTATACATCAGTAGTATCTCCTCCATGTTCTCTCCTATCATAAAACAAGCTGTATACATAACCGGTTACAGGGTCCACATCCAGCCAAGTCATGAAGTGCTGCCGGTAGCCTTTGTCATCATTAATCTTAATGGGCTTGCTCCATGTATTACCCTGGTCGCTAGATCTGGCAAGCCATATACATGTGTTATCTTTCCCTTTGCGCTGATCGCTCCAGCTAATATATATGGTCCCTCTGTGTTTCCCTTGGCTAACATCACAGCAAGTTATAGGCATGCCATTACATCGATCTATACCTGATATATCGTAATCCCAACCACCAATAAGATTTGCCACTTTTACGTTTTCTGAAAACGTTTTTCCACCATCACTACTGCGAACAAACATAATTCCCTCCGGTCCGCCCCATGCATCATACACTTGCCCTTCAGGTCCAACACAAGGTACGGCACCTTCCACAGTATTATCTCCGTCAAGGCAATCGCCTCCATGCTCATCTAACCTTATAGGGTTTTGCCAGCTTTTACCAGCATCATCTGAATAAGCAAAAAGTATGCGGCTGCTGTCGTTAGGTTTACGTGATTCATATTTATCAAACTGTGTCCATGAAAGATAAATTCGATTGCGGTATTTGCTATTTGTAAAGTCAACCGCGCCCCAAGGCTTGTCCTGGTTTCTTTCACCATTCAGCCCTGCATAGCTTCCATCGTTCCATGTTTTGCCACTGTCAGTTGATTTCTGGCAAACCATCCTATCTAGCCAGGTGCCATCTTTAGGGGTAGATAAATGGACGAAATAAAAATCGCCGGCGGTATCAGATAAAACACAAGGATCACCCCAAACGCCATAGATCGATTTCATCGTGCGATGCTTCCATGTGCTTCCTGCATTTATCGAATAATAGTAATTGGTAATGTTAGCCCCAGCAACAATACAGGCAGGGTTATTACGATTTATTGCTAACGATACCTCTTCAGGTTCGTGGGTACTGTCAATGCAAATATTTTTTTGGCCAAATGAAACTGAGCTCAGCAGGCATAATAATACGAGTTGCTGAAGAGAAAGCCTTCTGAAATTCACACCAATCTATACGGGTTCTTTATTACCTGATAAGCTGCAGGTATCCATCTTTACTCCAGTTAGTACCCGATTGAGCGGTAGCCGTAAGTATAAAATAGTATACTCCATCAGATGCTAATACACCTGATGAGGTTCTGCCATCCCATGATATTTGAGGAGAATTTGATTCAAATACTTTTTCTCCCCAACGGTTAAATATTTCTATTGAGAATGTTTTTGCACCACTGCTTGTTATAAGGAATACATCATTCTTACCATCGTTGTTAGGGGTAAATACATTTGGTATTATTATACCTTCAGGAATAACAATAGTAACATCTTTAGTTGCTTTGCAACCAGCTGCGTTAGTAACAGTTTCGCTTACAACATAGGTTCCTGCGCCAGGGTAAACATAAGCCGGATCAGTCATGTTAGAAGTATCTCCATCGCCAAAGTTCCATAACCAGCTAGTAATAGCAGGTTTGCTTGTATCCGTAAATGCCCACGTGGTATGGAACATGCCTGAAGAAGCAGTATCAAAACCTGCGGTAGGAGAAGGAACGATAGTAATTACACATGAAGCCGATTTTGAAGAGCAACCTGTAAGAGAATTTACAACAGTAATAGGACCTGTTACATTACCGGTTACAGTAACTGTTCCGCTACCTTGTCCTGATATTATTGAATCTCCTGCAGGTACTGTCCAAACATAACTGCCACTATCGGCAGTTGCTGTAAATGTGCCTTGTGAGTTTTCGCAATAAGGATTGCATGCAAGAATAGGTGCAGTTGGTTTGTTGTTATCAAGAATAAATGGATCGTTACTGAAATTAGTCCAGAATGTTTTTGCTACATCGCTGTAAGGAGCCGCCGGAGTATATACTACAGCGCCTAAATCATTCCACAGAGCAGCAGTAGGAGTATTCCATTGTGCTATACCTGACCAAATACCATCTACAGATCCGTCATAGAAAATGTCTACCGTTGCATTATCAGCACCTACAGGATGGTCAATTTTATGGTAAAAAAGAGGATTAACGGTACAAATGTTGTTATCAACTTGACTTGTATTATCACCATCAGCAGTGGCATTATTATTTGCAAGTCTTACGTTAAATGTGTTCGGGTTAACCGTAGCAGGTGTTAACATTACCTTACGGTAACGCTCCACTACTGAATCAGCTCCTACCGGATAGAAGTATGGGTTACTTGCAGCAGTCATTCTTGAAAGACTTCCATTACCTATGCTAGATACTAAACCTTCTGTAGCTGAACCCTTTGTATAAACTGTATTATTAGTAATTGCACCAAGAGCAGTATTGGTTACAAACATAGTGTGGCCTGCAGTAAATAATACCCTGTCAGTCAATTCTAGTTCACCGGCTGTGCTGATAATAGCATCCAGATTTTGTTGTTTTCTACGGTTAATACCTACACCGGTACCTCTTAATAATAATGTATCGAAAGTTGTTACTGTTGCATTATTACTTGTAATCAGTTCTTGTTTATTGCCATACATATCTACTAAACTGGTGCCACAGGTAAATGTCGCATCGTTTATCCAGTCTTGTTCCAGGTGATATTTGCCATTACCTTGTAACGTACCACCATTCGATATCCATATATTACCAGGGTTTATACCTAAACTGGTAACGGTAATATCCCCTTCATTATCTATAACACCGGGTCCTGCAATAGCGTTGTCATCTTGCATGCCACCGTTAATCTGTACAACTGCACCGGTAGTTACATAAACCAAACCACCATTATTGAAAAATGTTTGAGCGTGTAGTGGGTTGAAGCACAGAGCAAAAGCTGTGCACATTGTCAGGATTGAATAAGTACTTTTCTTTATCATACTAATGAGTTTATATCCAAAGGCATTCTTATCATAGACAAATGTAATAAATACTTTTTTAAAAACAAAATATTCAGGCAAAAAATAACTGTTGATAACCTGTTTTTGCTAAGCTTCTGCCCAATAATATTTTGTTATACATTTGCGCCTTTAATACCAAAAAAATGCGAAACGCGGCTATGGTATTTGTGGCTATTTCAGGTTGTTTTGCCGTTGTGCTGGGTGCCTTTGGCGCACACTATTTAAGCGGTAAGGTTGAAACAGGTGTGCTTAGTGTTAAAATGATGCATGCTTACGAAACCGCTGTGCATTATCAACTATTTCATACTCTGTCACTTATGGGCGTGTTTAGCTTAAAAGATAAGTTTCCACTTTACAATAAAACCATTGGTATTTTATTCATGCTTGGGATAGTCCTTTTTTCAGGTTCTATATATATGCTTGCAACAGGAGAATTAACAGGTGTTGATTTTAAGTGGCTGGGGCCCGTTACTCCGCTGGGTGGTTTATGCCTTATTGCTGCCTGGGCCACCCTGCTTGTATCAGTAATAAAGTGTAAGCAGGAGTATAAACAATAAACACGGGAATGAAGAAGTACGAATCATATAGGTCCCAACTCGCAAAAATTGCAGACATAGGCTACACAATGGCACTGCAGGGCTGGGACCAGGAGACGTACATGCCTGAAATGGGAGCAGAATTCAGGGCACAGCAGCTAGCCACCCTATCGGGTATCGCTCATAGCATGGCTACCGATAAGGAATTGGGGCATTTGCTCAAAAAGCTGCATGAGAAGAAGGGGCTTACCGAAAAGCAAAAGCGCAATGTTGCCCATAGCCTTGACGATTATAAGAAGAACAAAAAATACACATCGGAATTTGTTGAGCTTTTAAGTAAAACGACATCTGAATGTTTTCAGGCATGGCAAAAGGCTAAAAAGCAAAACAATTTTAAGTTGTACGCTCCGCACTTGGCAAAAATGATCGACCTGAAGCGTAAGGAGGCTGAAATGTTAGGTTATAAGAAACATCCTTACGATGCGTTGTTAAACCAACATGAGCCGGGTGCAACAGTAGCGGAATTAGATATTCTGTTTAAAGACGTAAGGGAGCAGTTGGTAGGTTTTGTAAAGAGGATTGCAGCTGCCAAGCAAAACAATGATTTATTTGCCTATAAGAAATACCCAAAGGACAAGCAATGGAAGTTCGGTATTGACTTGCTAAAACAAATGCACTTTAATTTTGAAGCAGGCAGGCAAGATATTTCCATACACCCTTTCACTACCAGTTTCAATCAGAAAGACGTAAGGGTTACTACCAAGATAATTGAGAACAACCTTAAATCGATGATATGGTCGTGCATACACGAAGGCGGCCATGCTTTGTATGAGCAAGGTTTGCCTTCTGAGGAATATGGTCTGCCATTAAGTGAAGCTATATCATTAGGTATTCACGAATCGCAATCGAGGTTATGGGAAAATAATGTAGGTAGAAGTTTATCGTACTGGAAAGCAAACTATAAGAAACTACAAGGCTATTTCCCCGAGAATCTGAATAGTGTTCCGCTGGAACAATTCTATAAAGCCATTAACCTGGTTAAGCCTTCGCTTATTCGTATCGAGGCAGATGAAATAACATACCATTTCCACATTCTGGTGCGTTATGAAATAGAAAAGGCATTAATGGAAGGCAAAATAAAAGTGGCTGACCTGCCTGCATATTGGAACGAACAGTATAAAAAATACCTGGGAGTAAAAGTTACCTCGGATGCTGAAGGTCTTCTTCAAGATATACATTGGTCACATGGAAGCATTGGCTATTTCCCTACCTATTCATTGGGAAGTTTTTATGCAGCCCAATTCTTTCACCAGGCAAGTAAAGATATTAAGGACCTGCACCAGCAAATTGAAAAAGGAAACATGCTACCATTATTAAAATGGTTGCGCGAGAAAATTCACAAGCATGGCAAATTCTATTCAGCAGAAGAATTGTGCAAACATGTTACCGGTGAAAAATTAAACTTCAAGTATTTTATGAACTACGCCAAGAATAAATATTCAGCAATATATAACCTGAAATAGTAAAACCAAAACAATTAACGATTACCAAAACAAAAGCACATGAAGAATACAGGAATTAAATCGGAATCAGCATCATTGGCTGGCCTGGGCTTCGACGGATTAGACACCATTTATTGGAATCTTTCGCCTGCCCTGCTTATTCAAAAAACTATAGAATTAGGACAAGGCTCACTTAACGATACAGGTGCCCTTAGAGTTGATACCGGAGAATTTACTGGCCGTTCACCTAAAGATAAATTTACGGTGAAGGACGCTATTACTAAAGATACCGTTTGGTGGGGCGATGTTAATTTCCCGTTCGAACCTGAAAAATTCGCTGCATTACGCAAAAGAATGATCGATTCTGCCAAAGGCAAATCTTTATACGTTCATGATGCATATGTATGCGCTGACCCAACTTACCGTATTAATGTTCGTGTAATTACTGAAACACCTTGGGCTAGTCTTTTTTCGAATAACCTTTTCCTTCGTCCTACTGCTGAGGAATTAAAAACCTTCAAACCTGAGTGGCATATTATTTGTCTGCCAAGTTTCAAGGCCGACGCAAAAATAGATGGTACCAGGCAACACAACTTCACCATGCTCAACTTTACCGATAAGCAGGTAATTATTGGTGGATCGGCATATACAGGCGAGATTAAGAAATCAATGTTTACAATGCTTAATTACGTTTTGCCAATGAAGGGTGTATTATCAATGCACTGTTCAGCTAACGTAGGTAAAGATAAAGACACTGCCATTTTCTTTGGTCTTTCAGGTACAGGTAAAACAACCCTTTCAGCTGATCCTGCTCGTGGCCTAATTGGTGATGATGAACATGGCTGGTCAGATAAAACCATATTCAACTTTGAAGGTGGCTGCTATGCTAAGTGTGTAAACCTTACAAAAGAAAAAGAACCGCAAATTTTTGATGCTATCCGTTTTGGTGCATTACTCGAAAATACCAGGTGCTATAAAGACAGTGATACTTGTGTAGATTATGATAATATTTCTGTAACCGAAAATACCCGTGCAGCTTATCCAATCAATTTGATTGATAATGCAGTTGAGCCATCAGTAGCAGGCTTGCCACGCAATATATTCTTTCTGACTTGTGATGCATACGGAGTATTGCCTCCAATTTCTAAGCTTACAATACCACAGGCTATGTATCACTTTATTTCAGGTTACACAGCTAAGGTGGCAGGTACCGAAGTAGGTGTTACCGAACCGCAACTTACCTTCTCGGCTTGCTTTGGTAAAGCATTCTTACCATTGCACCCTAGCCAATACGCTGATTTATTAGGTAAGAAATTACAACAAAATAAGGTAAATGTTTGGTTGGTAAACACAGGTTGGTCAGGTGGTCCTTATGGAGTAGGTAGCCGTATGAAACTATCATATACCCGTGCTATGATAACTGCAGCATTGAATGGTTCATTAGAGAAGGTTAAGTTCGATACACTTCCTATTTTCGATTTACATATTCCAACTTCTTGTCCAGATGTTCCTGCCGAAATACTTAACCCAAGGAATACTTGGAAAGATAAGGATGCATACGATGCTAAGGCAAATGATCTTGCAAACTCATTCGTTAAGAACTTTGAACAATATGCAAGTAAGGCGAGCCCTGAAATATTAAAAGCTGCGCCTAAGGCTGTTGTGAATGCATAATTAAAACATTCTATGAGGAAAGGCTGACTGAGAGGTCGGCCTTTTTTTATTTTTGGTATTCTGCAATATAAAATCTACTGCTTTATTACATAGTTGAGAGCGGCATCAATAAAGTTTTTATAGTCATAGAGGGTTTCTGGTATCTCTACATCGGGTAGGGTGGGGCCTGTTGCATCTTCTATGTTTACAATAAAATTAGTACTGTACCTTGCTTGTAGGCCTGTATTAGGCAGTGTGAAATCTTCAGGCTGGCCCATGTGGTTAATGCTTCCACCGGTAGATTCACCAACTGTGATAGCGGGTAGTACACGCTTTAAGTCATATATATTATTCATACCGGCTGAAAAGGTAGTTCTGCCAATAAGTACATAAATGCATTTGGGCTTGTTAAACCTCGACTTATATAACCACATAGTAAAAGGCTTTATCAATGGTCTTTCTCCTCCGGCATTATCCCTAAGGTCAATTACAATCTTGCTTGGGTTTTTAGCTTCTGCTTCAGCAGATACTTCTGCTACAAATTTTTCGAAAGAGTAGGTCTGGTCAGGCTCGCAGGAACCATAATATACATATAGGTAGTTATCTTTGGCTTCATACTCGAACCAATAGTTTGTCCTGCCTTTATACCTAAGATATTTTTTACCTCTTCCAAGCTTATCCCAGTTCGGAGTACCTCGTTTTAAGAAGCTTGTTCGTTGATGTAAGGTATCGTTTGAGCTGCTTAAGAGTGTCATTTCAATTTTATCCGTATTGAGAACAATACCCAGACCATGCAATACCCTGTCTCTCCTTATCATCTCCAGCCCGTATTCCTTCATGTACCCATCGTTTTTATCGGGCAGCAAGGTAGACAACCTTTTTACTATTTCCTCTACAGGAACATTATTAATGGCAATAAGTTTTGAGTAAAGGGCTTTATCATTGCCTACTTCAGTTTGGTTTACGTATATGCCTTCTTTAAACCAGTAAAACCTGTAGGGAAGTACTTTGTAATCACCCGTACTAATTTCCGAATGTTCATCCATCAGGTCAGCATTGGCCTTCATAAGTTCGACCAGCAACTCATCTATATTTTTTGTGGCGGTGTCTTTTTTTATCTGGTCAATTTCTTTAATAAAATCTTCTTTGCGTATTTTTTTAAAAGGGTCTCTGTCATACACTATCATCTGGTCGCAATAACCGTCAAGATCTTTTGCAAGGTTACGTTTGGTTAACGATTGTGCCTTAGCAGGAGCGGATGCAAAAAATAAGGCGCAACTAAGTAGCAGCATTGGTAAGGAAATACGTTTCATAATATAGTTTTAGGTGTTATAAAGTATTCATTACAATAATTAACTTTGTTCAAAGTGGTTTTATTATTCCAGAAATATGATAGAAAAAAGGGAGACTGATAAATATTCACTTTACTGGTAATGTTGTAAGCCAATGTTTAACTTTCATTTTTAAAAATAATGGAAAAACCTAATAAAGAAACAAAAGAAAGGCGTTTTAAAGACCCAAAAAACTGGAAATGGTGGCTATTTTACTATAATCCGGAAGACAAGAGATTATTTCCTCCAAAGCGAACCAGGTTAGGGTGGACAACAAATTTTGCCAATAGAAATTCTATTATAGCAATGGTTGTGGTATTATTTGTTGTGGCAGTGATTCTTTATTTCTTTATAAAATATACCTCTTAAATAATTGTAAAGATTGCAATAACAGGTATTGAGGATTAACTTATAAAGCCCTCCCTTTGGGAGGGTTGGGTGGGCCGCCTTTACTTCAATATCTGCAACCTATTCGCATCCAGTCGGAGGAAAATAAATAGCAGTAATGTAAACGCCCATAATGATGAGCCACCATAACTCATAAAGGGCAGAGGTATACCAATAACAGGTACTAAGCCTAATGTCATTCCCACATTAACTGCAATGTGAATAAAGAAAATAGATGCTACACCATATCCATATATCCGGCTAAAGGAAGATCGCTGTCGTTCCGCGAGGAAGACAATTCGCACCATTAGAATGAGATAGAGAATTACTATAAAGCTTGCTCCTACAAAACCCCACTCTTCACACAAGGTACAAAATATAAAATCGGTGGCATGAGCTGGAACGTAGTTTAATTTGGTTTGTGTTCCCTGCAAATAGCCCCTGCCAAAAAATCCACCTGAACCAATAGCTATCTCTGCCTGGTTAAGGTTATAACCTTCATGCTTCTTGTCTACATTTTGCTGCAAGAATACGTCTATCCGTTTACGTTGGTGGGCCTCTAAATGTTTATATGCGAAGTCGGTACCCCATACAACAACTAGTCCAAATAGCATAGCCGCACCAACACGTATTAGATCTTTCCGCTTTCGCCGGGTAAATATTGCAAATGCTGTAAGTGCTATCCCAATTATCACAAACGATAGAACAATCTTACTTCCTATTAATGCAAGTATGAATAGAACAATTACCAGAAGGCCAATGAGTAAAATGTTACCTGATAATCCTTCACGGTACATTACAAAAATGAAAGATGTATAAGTGATAGCTACTCCTGTTTCATTTTCAAATACAATTAAA
Source organism: Bacteroidia bacterium (assembly GCA_035485295.1). Classification (GTDB taxonomy): domain Bacteria; phylum Bacteroidota; class Bacteroidia; order JABEUT01; family JABEUT01; genus JABEUT01. Next base: position 2,282 of record DATHOD010000144.1, on the reverse strand, counting down.
AGTATGGGCACAACTATTAGTGCGATAACTCGTAAGCGCACTGTTCCCAAACTCATTTTTACATTTTCGTTACTTAGGTATTTCGCAAGTCCAAGGTTTATGGCAAAAATGCCAAGCTCGGCGGGTTGTATACCAATTGCCCCAATCCGAAACCAGGAGTGACTACCTGCAATATCTCTCCCTATAAAACGCACAGCGAGAAGAGAAAATACCGTTACACCATAAAACAGATATGCAAATACTGAAAAGAAACTCGCTTCGGTAAGCATTATCATAAATGCAAGCGCAAAGCCTGTTATAACCCAAATGAATTGTTTGCCATAGCGTTGAGAGAAATCAAAAATATTAGCATGCTCTGGGTTATATACAGCAGAGTATATGTTGATCCATCCTACCAATACAAGGAAAGCATAAAGGCTTATTGTGAGCCAATCAACATAAGGAGCTATGCTGCTTCTGCGGTCGTTCATTTCTTATGCGCCTTATGTTTGGGTGCCAATTTCTCCATAGCTAAGTATTGAAGGGTATTGCCTTCCAACATCCGTTTTTCAATATCAGGCCGCTTGATGGAATCGGTAAGATATTTTTCAACCATAAGACTGGCAATTGGGGCAGCCCATTCAGCACCCCAGCCTCCACGCTCAATTACCACGCAAATGGCAATTTTTGGATGGTCCATCGGTGCAAACGCAATGAACAAAGAATTATTCCGCCCGTTCGGATTCTGCGCTGTACCTGTCTTTCCGCACATAATAACACCTGGTATTTTACTTGCGGCTGCAGTACCTTCATCTACAACTTCCGACATACCTTCTACCACTATATCAAAATACTTCTGGTCGATAGGAATAACGTGACGGGTAGTGTATTTCTTTAATGTTTGGTTCTTATCCCCAATCGATTTAATAATGTGTGGCACATAATAATAACCGCGATTGGCAATAATAGCAGCTTCGTTTGCAAGTTGTAAAGGTGTTAGCAATAATTCGCCCTGACCAATACCCAATGATACTACTGTGCTTGGCTTCCAATGGCCTTTACCAAAGTACCTGTTGTAATAATCTACCGATGGAACATTTCCGCGCATTGAACTAGGAAGATCAATATCAAGCCTGGAGCCAAGCCCAAAACTCATTACGAGTTTTCTCCAGGCTTCAAAAGCTTCTTCAGTTGAAGAATACTTTCGGTTATTTAGAATGGTCATTAATACATTACAGAAGTATGTATTACACGATTTTGCAATTGCATCTTCCAATTGTAAACTACCATGGGCTGCATCGCAGGCTACGGATATATTACCGAGGTGAAATGCACCGGGGCAATAGAAAGTAGTAGTAGGGAATATAACACCTTCCTGTTGTCCTATAAGCGCTTCAATAGGCTTAAATGTAGAACCCGGTGGGTATGTTGCCATAAGCGCCCTGTTAAATAATGGTATATTAATACTGTCCATAACAAGTTTGGCATAGTTCTTTGCACGTATGTTTCCTACCATCAGATTCGGGTCATATTCCGGACTCGATACCAATGCAAGCACTTCGCCTGTGGAGGGTTCAATTGCTACAATACTGCCTGCCTTATTTTCCATTAGCTTCTCGCCGTATGCTTGCAAAGTGGCATCAATAGAGCAGGTAAGGTTAGCACCCGGAACAGGTACTGTATCATATTTACCATTCTTATATACCCCAACTTCTCTGTTCATGGCATCCATTACCATGATCTTTATTCCTTTTGTTCCTCCCAAATCATCTTCATACGATTCTTCAATTCCACTCATTCCCACATAGTCACCTTCTTTATATTTAGGGTATCGTAAACAAAGCTCTTTACTTACCTCACCAATGTAGCCAAGTATATGTGGAGCAATATTCATGGGGTATCTTCTTACTGTTCTCACCTCAGCATGAAAGCCATGGTACTTGTACATCTTTTCCTGGAAGGCCGCATATATTTCCGGCGTTACCTCTTTCATAAATACCGTAGCATGTGCAGCAGTATTCATTACAATTGCCTTTTTAATGCCGCTAATAAAATCGTCTTTGGTTATGCTAAGGTCAGCACAGAATGATGCGGTATCAAAGTCTTTTATTTGGTTTGGTATAACCACAAGGTCATAGGCAGCTTCATTAGTCACTAGCAATTTGCCATTGCGGTCATAGATGCATCCTCTTGGCGGATATTGTGTTACATGTCGGAAAGCTTCGTTACTGGCATCAAGTTTATACGAATCGTCTATATATTGCATATAGAACAAACGGAAAATAAACGCCAGAATAGCTGCT
>DATHOD010000143.1:0-10591 GCA_035485295.1 Bacteroidia bacterium | reverse complement strand
TGTACTCATTTTTATAGGCCTGTGCCAATTTTATATAAGCAGCATAGTCATCCATATTGCTCAATGCTTTTGCCATTTGTGCAATGCACCAATCATCATATCCCAATTCTAAGGTTTGAGAAACAGACTCACTTCCTTTATTGGCAGGTATATATCCATATTCACGCAGGGCAGGCAAACCGCGTTCCTCACTTTCTGCACTATGTTTCATTGCCTTTAAGGCTTCATAAGCGTCAAAACCCCTTATGCCTTTCAAATAAGCATCGGCAATTACTGAAACAGAATGGTAGCCAATCATACAGTTGGTTTCGTTGGCAGATAATTCCCAAACTGGTAACGCGCCGCCTTGTTCATATTGGCGCAAGAAAGTTTGAATGAACTGCCTATCCATAGAAGAATCAATAATTGTATAAAGCGGATGAATAGCCCTATATGTATCCCAAATGGAGAATATGGAATAAACGGAATAGCCTTGTGCTGTATGAGTTTTCATATCACGCCCACGGTATTGCCCATTTACATCAGTATATAAACTTGGGTGGATTGCCGTGTGGTATAATGCACTATAGAATGTAGTAAGAAGGTCTTTGTTATTAGATGATACTTCTATTTTATTCAAGTAATCATTCCATGCTTTTTGAGTCTTTTTTAAGGTTCCGTCAAAATCCCAACCCGGAATATCGTGGACTAAGTTTTCTTTTGCATTCTCAATACTAACTGCCGAAATGCCAATCTTGACAAGCACCGTGTCACTTGGACACGAAAAAATTGCCTTAATATTCTTACCGGTATTATCCTTATCGATGCGTATTATAGTCCCAATTACCCTATATGTATTGTTTTTAAATATTTCCACAACCATTTTTGTTGAAAATCGGATATCAAAATAAACCCATTGATCTTGTGCCCAAGCTTTTGATTCACGATATCCACAGACTTCTGTATCGCTCACCCACTTTAGTTCAGAGCTTATTACTTCGTCACGATGTTTTAAATCAAGAATAATATAGTTCAGACCTTTCCCAGTATATATATAACGATGTATTCCTGCCCTCTCACCGACAGTTAATTCTGTTTTTATATTTCCATTTTTTAATATAACTGAATAGTATCCAGGGGATGCCTTTTCCTCTGCATGGGTAAAAGGAGAAGAATAATCAGTAATGGAATCTAAACCTCCTTTTCTTGTAACTGGAAATTTAGTTACGGGCATCAACAAAATATCTCCATAATCAGAGCAGCCTGTACCACTTAGGTGGGTATGAGTAAAGCCATAAATAACAGAATCAGAATAATGATAACCGGAACATCCATCCCAGCCTGTAAGCCTGGTATCAGGGCTTAATTGCATCATTCCAAATGGGTAGCAAGCACCCGGGAATGTATGTGCATGCCCACCTGTTCCTACAAAAGGGTTCACATAAGGTAATAGGTTCTTTTGTTGGGCAAAGGAAAGATGGGAAAAGAAAAGAAGAACAAACAAAATTGCATATGATACCCCTCTAAATCTCCCCCAAGGGAGAGACTTTTTTCCCTCTCCTATAGGAGAGGGGCAGGGGCGAGGTCGGTTATGGAAACTAATTTTACCTGACACAGTCAATTCTTGTTTTAGCGAATGTACGAGATTAAATGTATTGATTTAAGTCTCCACTAACGGGGGAGATAAAAGGGGGCCACTTACATTACTGCCTGAAAATGGAGGAAGAATCCATTTTGGCCTAAGGCGTTGAAAGAATATTCAAAGCGCCATACAAGTCCATAATATGTTGCAAGGTCAATACCAAAGCCATTTCCCCATAATGGAGTATTGGCTAATGTATTACCAGTAACAAATGGATCTGGATCTCCAACATATCCCCAATCACTAAACGCTGTAAGGTATACCGAAAGAAATGTTTTATTGAACTGTCTAAGTTTGAGGTATGGTATTTTTTGTTCCGATACACTAAATAGCTGGTATTTAATCTCATTCTTGACGATGGTATAATTATTTCCATCAATTACATTGTATTCATATCCCCTGATAAAGTCATTACTATAGCCTAAGCCACGCTGTATGTAGTATGGTTGCTGAGCGTTACCTGATACTTTTCCTTCTACCATTGCTGAATAGAAGAACTTATCGCTTATAGCCCAGTATTTATGAAATGATGATTGCAGGTAAATAATATTAAATGGATTCTTCATAAGCCCCAGGCCATAATCGTTTATACTGAAATCGATATAATAGCCCCGAAGCGGATAAGGAGAATAATCGCGCATATCGCGACGGAAGTAATATTTTACCTCGAAAAAATTAGCTTGGGTTTGGTTACCGGGCAGGTAGTCATTAGTAAGTTTAAGTATGGTGTCTGCTACTTTAGAAGAATAGAAATCTACCTCGGCATAGTGAATATTATAAAGGCCCTGACGGTAGGTGTAATCTAACGTACCGCTATAATCATGCTTAATTACATTGTCTGGTGTAGTAACATAAGTAAGAATGTTATTAATTGAGGTGTATGGAATTTCCCTATTGGTCGAGGAATTAAAATAGAACTGTAGTCCACTGTTCTGATTCTTATTTATGTATGGTATATTATAGCTGGCGCCAAATTGTTGGGTATACCCAAACTGCGCCTTTAATCTCAATATCTGTTTCTCTCCCAAAAAATTATTATCAGAAAGATACATGCCATAATCAGCTTTATCAAGGCTTCTGTGGTCTTGTACCCACCAGGTATTAAAGTTTCTTTCTTCCACCTGGAATATTGGTATTGGGAATATATACCACTGTTCAACCACATCAATTGTTACCAGTGTTTGTCCTGTTGAAATATGTACAGTATCTACAGTAGTAAAATTAAACAACCCTGTATTCATTACATTCTGCTTTGAACGTAAAGCTATAGTAGGCCAGTCGGCAATCCGTATCGTATCTCCCTTTTTAAAACTAAGTTCTCTTTTTATTACAGACGCCTTTGTCCTACTGTTCCCTGTAATAAGTATATCACTTACAACAAATCTTCCTTTCGATACGGTATCGGTCGATTGAGCAAATAATGCAAAAGAGGACAGAGTAAATAGCAGAGTGAGAAGTATGCTTCGTTGGTAACGATCCATTACCTTATCATATATTGAGGTAATGCATTAATGCATCGTAGCGATCTTTTAAGCCGGTATTTGAAACGCTTTGGGAGAATGAAGCCTTGATAATATATCCATAACGTTCGAATGTTTGCAGTACAGCTGAAACATCCATTGCGTTTATTTTGAGTGTAACTATAAGTTCAGTAGAATCTGTGCGGGGAGAAAGGAACAGGCTCAATACTTTTGAGCCATTGCTTTCCACAATTTGCGATATCTGCGTTAAAGAATAATCATGCTCATGCAATTCAAGGACAATTAAACTACCCGGTTCCTGGGCTGCAGTTAGTTCTGAAAAATAGTCGAGCATCTTCTGCATGGTAATAACACCCACATAATTCTCTTTTATATCAATTACCGGTATGGTTGTTATCTTCAACAATGCATACATTTTCAATACCTCGTATGCGTGCTGATGCTCATAAATAAAGGGCTTACCAAGGGTACGGCGTATCTTACTAATATGTTCTTCAGGAGTAATAAGGTCAATTAATTCAGCATCAGATATAAGACCCACGTAATGTGTTCTATCAATTACGGGTAAATGAGATACTTTAAATTCCTCCATCCACTCAAGTGCTTTCTTACCTGTGTCACTCACTTTAAGTGGCGGAATATCTATGCTTATAAGGTCCTTGGCTAACATGCTTTATATTCTAATAGGGTCAAATCTACTACTTTTTGTGTACAATAATCGGTTTAGAAGAAAGCCCTTACCTGAGCGCTGGCAGTATTAACAATTGGCAGGTTCCCGCTTTGACGTCCGTTATAAGAAAGATTTAACTGTATATTTTCTGAAATATTGCACTGGTAAGAAAGGCTCCAGGTATAGTTATTTCCTACACTTAACCCCTGTAACATTTCAAGTCCAAGCGGACTACTTGCCTCTTGATTAAAAGCAATTTGCACAAAGTTGAAAGTAGTTGAAAGACTACCTTTTTTTAACACATTATATTTTAATTCAATTCCATAATTTTGTTGTGTAGAGTACCCGCCGCCTAATGCAGGATCATTGCTTTTTTGAGAATAAATGAATAATAATGTTGTACGAAAGGTTGTACTTGGTTGAAAATTAATGCGCGGTTGAGTTTGGTAGTAGGTAATATTAAAATCATTGGCAGTGAAGTAATCTGAGGTGCTTATATCCTTGCCAACTTTTTCTTCCGCTTCAAGCATCCATTTACTTGTAATATTATAACGCACGTGCAAATCATTATATGTATTCTGCCTTCCTTGTGTGCCGGTTTCCTGCAATACCGATTTATTGGCATTGTCGCTATAGGTATAATCCATGCCAAAGGAAGGATTCAACTGATTAAAGAATATTGTATTGCGTATGGAAGAATTAAGGCCTATCAGGTTTGTATCATTTGGTTTTTGTAAGAATGGGTTATAGGCTTCGGCAGGATTTGAAGATGTTGTTTTACGATCGATATGCAATGAAAGTTGCTCAGAGAAACGGGCTATAAATGAGCGTATCCCTTTTTGTGAGCCCCACACAGCAGCAGGCCGCAGATTGAATGTTTCAGTAACAGCGCTATTATATGTTTTTATAAACTGGTTGGTTGGTGTATAAACTCTTATATAATCTGCTTCGTCGGGGAAAGGAGCAACATAGAACTCATTTAATTGTTTAATTCCATCACCATTAAAATCGGTCCATGCATACACGCCTTGCCCCTGTGCAACTTGCACATAAGTATAGCTTTCCTGTTGCTGTAGGCCCGAACCTGCTTGATAATACGTACTGCTGAACAACAATCCTTTCAGTGCGTTCAAATCATATTCTGCTTGCCCAACCAATGCATTAACAGGCTGCTGACTTGCTGCAACGGCTGTATCAAGTATGGTAAGAATGTGGTATGTTAAGCTCGCTTTGAATCTGCTTTTTGGATTCTTCAAGAAGTTTATGTCGAACGAAATATTTTTTGAAAAAGTAGATTTACTTAATTCGTTATTAATTGGTGCGTAGTCGGTCCTTTCCTGATAATTTACACCATAACTGGTTTTACTGGTATCGGCACTACGTAAGGCAGTATTCCATTGAAAGTATTGGAATGTATTTGCCTGCTGGAATAAGTCGGATGATGTGGTAATAATACTATCTGTTTTACGGGAGCGGAAAATATCTTTCTCCGTGCTTTCACCACCACTAACTACCCACTTAAACAGCTTGTATGATAAGTTACCTGCTTCTTTATAGTAAACGCTTTGCGATGCTAGCGTTTGGGTATTTAATAATGAGCCCGCGAAATCAACACCCACTTTTCCTTCTCTTACTTTTAACAAGACATTATGTTTTATACCGGTATATGCGTCTCCTTCAAGTAATGATTGAAATCCATATCCTAAAATATCTTTCTTATTACCCAGCGTAACAGCAGCAGACAAAAGGCTCTCATCATGTAAAACGCTGTCGCTGGTAAGATTCCAGTCTCTGGCAAATTCTACAGGGCGATAACGTTCCAATGGACTAAAATTTTGTTGCACACCCTCATACCCCAGGTCTGTTGTTAGTTTTAAGGTGTTTGATTTATGTACTGCTGTATCCTGCACATTTGTAATATTATGTAAAGCAAACTTACCTGCATAACCTACATCATTGGTTTTATCGAATGTTGAAAATGTATTTACATCGTTGTTAGATAATGCTCCTTCAGCAGAGAAGGAAGTGTGCGCAGATATTTTATAATCACCACCGAAAGTGGCCATTTGTTTTTTCTTTGGTGTAATAAGCAATACTTCTGCAATATAATTCCCCTGGTGCACACCACTTATGGGTACCACCCATTTAAATACTCTGCCATTGGCGGCTGATGCTATTTGCACATAGTCACCCTGCCCCTGCGGAACTTGAGAAAAGCTTACATTAAAATGTGTCGGCAATGAATTAGGGAAAACAGTAGGAGATATTATGGAATCAGTACAATACACATATACAGAATCATTAACTGCTCCCACAATGGTATCTGTTCTTCTATACAATACTTGTGTGCTGTTAAATGCTATTCCAGTAGCTCCCGGCACTAAGGCATTATTTATATTATTCCCGAGTGAGGCCAGAAATTGTTGTTGCGGCCCTGAAAGCGATTGTTGCAGAGATTGGTTCTTTGCATCTTGCTCAGAATAGAAATTTAGATGCAGGTTTAGTTTACTGTCGTGATACTCGGTATTCTCATAAGCGAGCGAGCGTAAATAAGTTTGATCACTATATTGAAATTCAATAACTATTCTTGTATTCTGCGTAATAAGGTGCTTAGGTGTAAATGTTACCTGCGCTGAGTTATAGTCTATCACATAATCATAATTCTGTCCGCGCAACATCAACTGACCGTCCAAATAAACTTTCTCAGTTCCCGATAGTACTACTATATAGTTCTCATTATCTGAACCCGTAAGAAGGTAAGGGCCAAGGTTTCCATCGATTGGAGTTATATTGTCATTTGCATATTTACCTTTTGAAATACCTCCGCCTACTGTTACTTTTAAATAACCCGCATGGTTGCTATCCTTATCTGGTTTGATCATTGCCCGGGTAGAGAATAATCCTCCCTCCGATTTTTTATAAAATTTCATGAAATAATCTGTTGGGCTTTGCAATTCAAAGTCACCGGCTATAAGGGAAGTATTTTTGTTGTAAAGCTTTACAAATACCTTGTCAAAGTCTTGTAATTGCTGGGTATTACCTTCTGCCTGTATGGGCAGATTATTGTCAGTTGCAGCAACCAATACATTCACATTATTGCTTAGTTTTCCGGCAAGTTGCAGGTTTAGGCTTGAATTAACCGTTAGATTCTGATCATTACCAAATGTTACTCCCCTTGATATACTACCACTCTTACTCAATGTCCCGAGGTCAAAGGGATCATTTACCCCTTTGCCTGTTCCGCCTACCTGGTAAGTATAGGCTTGTTGCTGATTATAAGTGGTAGGGTGTATTACATTATTATCCTTATGTTGAATAGGTTTAGTGAATGAAAATGGGAAGGTTTTATAAGATATATGAAGCGTGTCAGGTTGTATCCCCTTGTTTTTTAAGGCGGCCCGATTCAATATAATTCTTCCTTCTGCAGCTTGCAAAGTATAGCAAGTACTATCAAGAGCCTGGTTCTTATAACTAATATGCAGTGAACCGGGAATTACACTTAATGTATCAATGGTGATTGTATCGCGCACTGCCACAATGGCTTTTTTGTGCAGGTTATTCATCTGCTGCGAAAAGCCACAAAAAGGGATAATCCCTAAACACCCCAGAAGTAAAAGGGAAAACTTTCTCACAAATACAAAAACTACGAATATCGTAAATAACGCAGAATTTCTATTTTTGTTGGGTATAAAACACGAAATGGGAAAGATTATAACATATAATGTAAACGGCATTCGCTCAGCCATGTCGAAAGGTTGGCTGGATTGGGTAAAAACGGTTAGCCCCGATGTTATTTGCCTGCAGGAAATTAAGGCACAGGCTGACCAGCTAAATTTGGATGATTTTACTAATGCCGGATATCATAATTACTGGTATTCTGCTCAAAAAAAAGGATATAGCGGAGTGGCTATTTTGTCGAAAAAAGAGCCCGATCATATTGAGTATGGTTGTGGGTTTAATGATGATGAAGGAAGGGTTATAAGAGCTGATTATGGTAATGTGTCTGTAATTAGTGTGTATATGCCATCAGGTACATCTGGGGATGAACGCCAGGCATTTAAAATGAAATGGGTGGCTAATTTCCAGAAATATATTACAGATCTTAAGAAAAAGAGGCCAAATCTTATTATTTCAGGCGATTATAATATTTGCCATAAGGCCATAGATATTCATAACCCCATTTCTAATGCAAATTCTTCCGGATTTTTGCCAGAAGAGCGGGAATGGTTGGATGGATTTATGAAATCGGGGTTTGTTGATTCTTTAAGGAAATAAATCCAGAACCCCACCAATATACCTGGTGGAGTTTCAGGGCCAATGCAAGGGCCAATAACAAGGGTTGGAGGATTGATTATAACCTTGTGAGCGAACCAATGGAAAAAGCCATGAAAAGGGCTGTAATACTGCCCGAAGCCAAACATTCTGACCATTGCCCCTGTTTAGTTGAAATAGATTTATAAATATTACGATATTTTTTTTACTTTTGCCACTTACCACTATGTGGATGGGAGTTTATTGTAAACGATTTTTATTTTAACATATGTATAAAAAACTGTTGCCTGTTATTGTATGCGGCTTGCTACTAGCAAGTTGCGGCGGTGGCCGTCAGGGGCAAAACGGACATAAAGCCAAAGGTGGTGTATACTACGGGGGCGTATTTCGCAGGAACGAAGTTGTGGGTTTCCGTAGCCTTTTCCCAAATAATTTAACAGATATTACAGCTGATAATATTGCAAATCAAATTTATGAAGGCCTTGTAAAGCTTTCTCCTAAAGATTTAACTATTCTCCCGGGCCTTGCTACTAAATGGACACGTAACGATAGCGCTACAACATGGACCTTCACCATACGCAAAGGTGTTAAGTTCCAGGACGATGAATGTTTCCCTGGTGGAAAAGGAAGAGAAATAAATGCCAAGGATTTTAAATGGTGCTTTGATCAATTGTGTACTGCAAGTCCGCAAAATGCAATGTTTGAGGCTACATTTAAAGGCCGTGTAGTTGGCGCTGATGAATACTTTCAGGCATCATTGGATAAGAAAACGTTGCCTGCGGAAGGTGTTTCCGGTATAAAGGTTATAGATGATTACACTTTACAAATACAACTTAAAGCTCCTTTCTCAGGTTTCTTAAATATGCTTATTGAGCCTGGATGCTGGGTATATCCTAAAGAAGCTCTTGATAAGTACGGCATAGATATGCGTATACATCCTGTTGGAACAGGCCCTTTCCAAATGAAAGAAATTAAGGAAGACCAGGCAGTAATTTTAGCGCGCAACCCTAATTACTGGGATGTGGATTCTTATGGCAACCCATTACCTTACCTAGATGCAGTTAAGTTCACTTTTGTAAAAGAAAAGAAATCAGAATTACTTGAATTTCAACAAGGCAACCTGGAAATGATGTTCCAGATTCCAATTGAAATTATACAACAGATATTAGGCCAATTATCTCCTGACCAGGCTAATAAGGTTGACTATTCTTTACAGGTTGCTCCTGCTATGAATATCTACTACTATGGCTTCCAGGTAAAGGCCCCAATAGTAAATAATGTGTTGGTAAGACAGGCTATGAATTACGCTATTGACCGCGATAAAATTGTAACCTATACCCTACAAGGTGAAGGTGTACCAGGCAGTTATGGCATAGTGCCACCGTCTTTTACCGGTTATAATTTTAAAGCATTAAAAGGATATACCTATGACCCAGATAAAGCACGTGCTTTATTGGCAAAGGCAGGATACCCTAATGGAAAGGATTTCCCTGAAATTGTGTTGCAAACAAACAGTGATGGTGGAGACAGGAACATACAGATTGCCGAAGTAATTCAGAAGATGTTGAAAGAAGTTCTAAATATTACTGCAAAAATTAATGCAGTGCCATTACCGGAGCACTATGATGCTGTTGAAAGAGGCAAAATTCCAGTATTCAGAGAAAGTTGGATAGCTGATTACCCTGATCCGCAAAACTTCCTTAGCACACTTTATGGTGCTTATGTTCCAAAGGATTCAACCGCAAGGGCATTCCCTAACTCCTTCCGTTATGTAAGCAAAAAGTTCGATTCACTCTATACCAAAGCTCTTGTTGCAATGAATGATAGCGACAGGTACAGGTTATATGAATTGGCTGATCAGGCAGCGCTTGAAGATGCACCGTATATGCCCGTATTCTATGAAGAGAATTATTATTTATATCATAACTACGTAAAGAATTTCTACGGTAACGCAATGGATTATTTTGACCTTACCCAGGTGTATTTAATACCACCTGATAAAAGGGTACAGGTTAATCCAAATCCTACACCGTCTGCTCCTGACGCAAACTAACAGGGCTGGGTTCCACGTATATATGGTTATTGTTAGAGTTTTAATGCTATTAGGCCGTCTATAAGCTTATGATTATACTTGTTTTCTTTCTAGCGCACTGGTTCCTTTCTCTTTTTTGCCAGACCTTCTTCCTGCATCGTTATGCTTCACATAAGATGTTTACCATGAGCAAAGGGTGGGAAAAATTCTTTTATTTTCTCACTTTCCTAACTCAGGGTTCTTCTTTTTTAAATCCAAGGGCATATGCTATAATGCATCGTATGCATCATACTTATAGCGATACTGAAAAGGATCCACATTCCCCGCATTTCTTTAAGGATATATGGAGTATGATGGTTCAGACCAAGAACATTTATATGGATTATGTAACCCATAAAACAGAACCTGAAGAGGCTTTTAAGGGCAATTATCCGGAATGGCCTGCCTTAGATAAAATAGCAGATACCTGGATTGTACGTGTAAGTTTTGCTGCTTGTTACATAGCTTTTTATGTT
>DATHOD010000142.1:0-3309 GCA_035485295.1 Bacteroidia bacterium | reverse complement strand
CATATATTGCAAGCCCTTCAATCCACATTTCCCTTTAGACCATTGGTCATTTGGCAAGGGCATTATTCCAATATCAAAGGATGATAGTTCTTTAATCTCATTCTCTTTATTCCAGGGCATACCTTTTATGCCTAGTCCCTTGTGGGCATAATTTCTATCTCCTATAACCTTAATTGTGATCTTTTCGCCATACTTTTCCTTCAACATGCGTAAAATTGGAGCAGCATATTCAAAATGCTTAATAGTAGTTATACTGCCTGTCCAGCCAATGCAAATGATACCATTTCTCTTTACATTTTCATCTCGTTTATACTCTTCAGTATCTATAGTAGTAGGTACAATCTTTACATTATCGTTGTATTGTAAAGCATAATCTGCCAGATACTGGTTACCTACAAAAACCATATCGGACAATTCAATAAGTTTTGCAGTTTTATCAGGATCTTTTAGCCACTCAAAGCGCTTATTCGCCTCAGATGTGTCATAGAGCCAAACAGAATCATCGAAATCGAAAACAAGTTTTGCTTTGGTCTTTCGAAACTGGCGTTCGAAAAAAGTCGAACCAATCAATAATGCTTCACGGTAGATGAATATTTTATCGTATTCATTTGCCCTTCTTAGGTCCTTATACCTTGTCCATATTGATTTTGCCAGTATCCTGAACTTTTGGAAATAGTGGCCCTTTTTATAAAGGTATATGTCGTCCTTAGGAGAAACTATAAAAGACACATCGCACTTAAAACCATTTTGCTCAAGGTAATTGTAATACTGCTCGAACCGAAAACGTTGTCCCGGTGAACGATTATTGCGATGTGATGTTATAAATAATATTTTCTTCAACTCCTCTCCAATATTTTAATCCTCCAGCCATACCGACGGAAGTTTCTCCATTATCTCGATATCTTTAAATCGTGTACTTTTTCTTACTCCTACTTTTTTCGCCCAGTTAGCCATAGTACTCAAACCATCTTTTAAGGATGTTGTTTTATTTATACTAAATACTTCCTGAGCTTTTGAATGGTCAGCATGTGCATGTAACACTTCATTCCTTGCCTGCAAATAACGTATTTCACCTTTCAGGCTCATAGCATCCATAGTAACTTGGGCAAGTTCAGTTACAGTGTAATCCTTGTCTGCGCCAATATTAAATATTTGATTGTATGCGTCTTTTACATTAACTGAATTAGCAATATATGGTGCAACATCGCCTATATAACTAAAGGCACGGGTTTGTTTGCCATCTCCAAATATGGTAAGTGGCTTGTCCTGCATAAGCTGGTTCATAAAAATACCCACTACGTTCCGGTACCGGTCACCAATATTCTGGTATTCCCCATATACATTGTGCGGACGGAATATCACATAATTCAACCCAAACATTTCATGTGTCGTTTTTAAATCCATTTCCACCGCATACTTTGCCACACCATAAGGATCCTCAGGCATTGGTGTCATATCTTCATTCATTGGTGGTTTTAAAGCCCCATATACTGCAATAGATGAGGTAAAAACAAAACATTTTACCTTATTCTTAACTGATTCGTTAATAAGATTAACGCTGCCTATTAAATTGTTGGTATAGTTAAAGCGCTTGATGAAATGACTTAGCCCCTCTGCTGCGTATGCAGCCAGGTGATATACGTAATCAAACTTATATTCACTGAAAAGCTTTGCAAGCAGTTCGTGATCGGTAACGGAGCCTTGCACAAATATGGCTTTGTCGTTCACATTTTCCCTGAATCCTCCACTTAAATCATCAAGCACAATTACTTTATGCCCAAGTTTAAGCAATTCATTAACCACATGTGCCCCTATAAAACCTGCACCTCCAGTTACTAAAGAAACATTCATACTAATTATAAAAAGGATTGCAAAGATAAGGTATTGCCTATCATGTAATATTAAGTTTCAATTAAGTGAACTGACTTCTTTTACGCAAAATGGTAATGAAAGATACAAAAGGCCTTAAGGTCACAGGCAGGGTATCAAAACTTAATTAAATTCGCCACTAAAATAGAAGGTATGAACAAAGTATATAAAAATGCCGATGAAGCTATTACTGATATAAAAAGCGGTATGACCTTAATGCTTGGTGGTTTTGGCTTATGTGGTATCCCCGAAAATTGCATAAGTGCATTGCTCAGGAAAGGAATAAAAGATCTTACTTGTATATCTAATAATGCCGGGGTTGATGATTTTGGACTTGGCTTATTGTTAAAAACAAAGCAGATTAAAAAAATGATGTCTTCGTATGTTGGGGAGAATGCAGAATTTGAGCGCCAGTTCTTGTCAGGAGAATTACAGGTTGACCTTATCCCACAAGGTACCCTAGCAACTCGCATAGCTATGGCAGGGCTTGGTATTCCGGCATTTTTTACCGGCGCAGGTTACGGCACTGAAGTAGCAGAAGGTAAAGAAGTGCGTGAGTTCAATGGCAAAAAATACCTTATGGAAATGGCACTCCATGCTGACTTTGCGATTGTAAAGGCATGGAAAGGCGATACCTTAGGTAACCTTGTTTTCAGAAAAACTACCCGTAATTATAGTGTCCCTATGGCTAAAGCCGGTAACATTACTATTGCTGAAGTAGAACAGTTAGTACAACCTGGAGAAATTGACCCTGATATGGTTCATGTACCGGGTATATATGTACACCGCATATTCCAAGGAAGTAATTATGAGAAGCGCATTGAGCGTAGAACTTTATCAAGTGATATTTAATTCAAGAATAATTATAGAATTATGTTAGACAAACACGGAATAGCTAAACGCATTGCACAAGAACTAAGCGATGGAATGTATGTAAACCTAGGTATTGGGATTCCTACATTAGTAGCCAATTATATTCCAAAAGGCATGACCATAATACTCCAATCTGAGAATGGAATCTTAGGTACAGGGCCATATCCAAAAGAGAGCGAAGTAGACGCCGATCTTATTAATGCAGGTAAAGAAACTGTTACAGTTCTGCCGGGAGCATCGTATTTCGATTCGTTTGAAAGCTTTGGTATGATACGAGCCGGAAAGGTTGACTTAACGGTATTAGGCGCTATGGAAGTAAGTGAAACTGGCGATATAGCTAACTGGAAGATACCAGGCAAAATGGTAAAAGGGATGGGTGGTGCTATGGACCTTGTTGCAGCAGCAAAGAATATCATTGTAGCTATGCAACATACAAACCCTAAAGGTGAATCAAAGTTGCTTCCGAAATGCACATTACCACTTACTGGCGTTCATTGCGTAAAGCGTATTGTTACCGAAATAGCAGTATTAGATGTAACTCCAAATGGGTTTAAATTATTAGAGAGA
>DATHOD010000141.1:0-6392 GCA_035485295.1 Bacteroidia bacterium | reverse complement strand
CATTGGTATCGGCATCCATCATCCATGCCCCCTGCAACATGTTGTTTACAGCTGTTCTGTCAAGCCTTTGTCCAATGCAAAAGTTAGCAGTCAAGATGAAAACTAGAAAAAAGAGTATAGTTGAAAGTTGAAAATTGAAAGTTGAAAATAAAGAGCTACCTAACGGTTTCTTGTGAAATGCTCTAATTGTCCATTCTCCATTCTCCATTGGTGCTTTACATTTTACTTTCCTGCTCTTTTATACACTACCAGAACCTTATGGTCTTTTATTACCAGCGTATCGGTAGTTAGCTCGGTTATTTCAGAACAGGTAACCATTTTATGTGGCCTGCGGGAATGAGCGAAGGAATAATTCTGCTGAAGGTATATGCTTGGCTTGGTTTTATACATAGCCGTATCGCAACTGGTAGGGCTGAGTGCATACGATGCTTCATAGCCCATTATTAGCTTACCGCTTAGCTTAAGAAATACTGAATCGGCAGTGAATGTCATTGTTACACTGGTGTCCGATTGCATGCGCCATGCTCCCTGCAAAAGCTTGTGCTCACTGGCAAGGGTATGTGTTTGCCCTATACAACAAAAGGCAGGAAGTAAGGCTATAAGTATTAATAGGCGCGTTTTCACATTTCAAATAAGGCGATAAATATACTAAGTAAGTCGTTAGTCAATAGTTGTTAGGAATAAGGCATATCTTTTCTCTACCCAACGAATTATACATGCAAGGGCTGTTTTAATTATCTTTATTAAGTATTAACGTATAAAGTATGAAAATTCCTATAGCTATAGTATCATTAATTTGCATTGTCCTCGTTGCCTTTACTATTGGCAGTAGGAAGCATAAGACTGGGTGGGAGAAGTTGAGCCTAAAGGGAAGAGTTAAGTCTGTAAACGCAAAGCAGTATTCAGATACAGGTGGGGCAGATAAAACTTATCTTATAAGTGACTTTAGTTATGTATTTGATTCTGTTGGTAATGAGATAGAAGAAAATAACCATTATGTAAAAGAAGACAGTTATAGAACAATTTATACATATAATAGGAAGGAGCAATGCTCAAAAACCATAATGTATATTTATATTGGATTGATGGATACTGAAAAGATGACGACCTTACATATATATGATAGTAATGGAGACTTGGTTGAGGACCATTATGACAGCATAGTTGGGCCAAAAACTAAGTATACTTATGATTCAGTTGGAAACCTTAAGGCCTATTATAGAAATAACCCTGATGATACTGTGTTTAGAAAGGGTGGCGGTTTTAAGTATGACGATAAAGGGAATGTTATAGAATACGATTACTACTATCCTTCGGGATTATTGCAAGGTAAAAGACTAGATATGTATAGCAATGAAGGGAAAATTGTAAAGTCGGATATGTATTGGGATAATAATTCTACCACCTCAAGCGGGGGAGTAAAGCATAAAGGTTCGGGGTTATATGACGGTTATGGGAACTTAGTAGTATGGACCGACTATAAGCCCGATGGCAGTATTAAAGAAAAGACGGTGAATAAAACTACCTACGACAAACACGGGAATATGACAAAGCAGGTAGTGTTTAAAAATGATAAGCCTTCAGAACATACCGAATTTGAAATTGTATATTATTAAGTATGAAATTTAAACTGGTACTAATATCGCTTCTAAGCCTTGCATTGTTATCGTTTACCGGTGGCAGCAAGCATAAAACAGGTTGGGAGAAACTGAACCTGAAAGGCAAGGTTAAAACTTACCGTGAGTTAACCTATAATGTTGTTGTGAATGGCTCAGATGTTTTTAAAGGTGATAGTCTGAAGTATGAAAAGGACTATACATTCGATGCAAATGGAAATATTATTGAACAGGATGAGAATACTCCCGGTGGTGAGAAATATAAAACAGTGAGCGTATTTAATAGCAAGGGCCAATGTATTAAAACAGTGCAGGAAGATAATTATACGCCTACCAACAAGAATACATATTCAACAGAGTATAAATACGATTTGAATGGGAATAAGATTGAAGAAGATGAGCACATGAATTCAGAAAGAGGATATACACGCACCATATATAAGTATGATTCATCGGCCAGCCAGGCGTTATTCTATTTTATAATGGGTTCAGATAGTAACAAGCAGGGAAAACTCAGATACGACAACAAGGGCAATTTAATAGAGGAAGATATGTACGACCTGCAAAGCGGAAAACTGGAAATGAAAACTACTAACACCTACGATACCCTTATTAAAAGTACTGAAGTTGTTGATTACTCAAGCGAAGGCACTGTAGAAAAGAGGCAGGTACGCAAATGCGATATGCATGGAAACGTATACGAGTGTACCGATTACTACCCTGATGGTAAGGTTATGAATAAATGGGAAAATAAAATTGAATATGATAAGTTGGGTAATATGGTTAAGCAAGTTGTTTATAAGAATAACTGGCCTGTGGAATATACGGTGTTTGAAATAGCTTTCTATTAGTAGGATGAATGGTAGGCTAATCATAGTATCTCTTTGTAGTATTGCCTTGTTTTCCTTTACGGGTGGTGAACACAAAAAACATAAAACAAGTATTGAATACCAGGGATTGAAGGGCAAGGTAAAATCGTGGAAGGTGTTAGAGTATAATACTGCAAAGGATGGTGATAATATTGTGAAAGGTGATAGCCTGATTGAAGAGAAAGACTATGTATTTAATGAGGCTGGCAATGAAACCGAAACCTGGAGATACCTGGCAGAGGACAGATGGGGAACAAAAACATTTTCTACTTACGACACCCGGGGATATTGCACCGAAGCTAAGTCATACAGGTATACTGCTACTGATACCACATTGCACCATTCATTTTACAAGTACAATGAAATTGGTAATAGGGTGGAAGACGACACTTACACTGGGGAAGAAAAGTATCCGGAACGTTTTTTTTATAAATACGATGGCAATGGTAACCAGACAGGCTGGTATTATATAAGCGGAAAAGATACAATACCTAACAATAATACTGCCAAGTACGATGAAGATGGTAATTTACAGGAATCAGATTATTATGTGAATGGTAAGCTTCAAACCAAAACTATCCGAACGTATGATGGACAAGGGAAATTTGCCGGATACACAGTGTATTACCCCGATGAAAGCATAAAGCAAAAGGAGATAAGCCAAAAAGATACCCAGGGCAACCTGGTGGAATATGGTATTTACAAAGCAGATGGAAGCGTAATAATGAAAACGGAGTTCAAGATAGAATATGACTGGGCAGGCAATAAAGTGAAAGAGATAAAATACGAAAACGGAAAAGCAGTAACATATACCGAGTACGTAACTACTTATTATAACTAAGGCTTAGTTCTTGGCTTCTTCAATGGCACTGTTCAGTGCATCTAAATACTGGCGCTTTATCAGGTTACTGCCAACATTTTTTTTACCACTCCAAATTTTGGCTCTTGTGCCACAGTCGTATATTTCAAGGCTGCCTTTACAATCGGCAAGCACGCAATAGTCTTTGCTGGCTGTAGTATTCATTACCGCTGCTATTTCAGGGCCTTCCAGTATCAGGTATTTGTATTTGTACTTTTCCTTAATCATTTTCTCAGGCAGTACAAAAGCTGTCATATCTTCATCTATCAGCAAGGTCTTTGTTTTTAAGGCTCCCGTGTTTTTGCAAAAGTCCTCCTGTAATGAAGCATTCTTTTTGCCCGTCCATTTGCTAACCGGATTTATTTTGCGGTCCAATACTATTTGCACATTATCGTTCAGGTTCTTAACTGCATATATCATGCCTGTTGTTGCCAGGCTAGGCATATACAAAGGGAATATAGACGATGTGATCTCTGAGTTCTGGTCTATATTATCAAGACTCCTGCTGTTTTTGCTACCATGGAAAATAGAAAGTTCTATTCCTACACCTCTGCCTGAATCATAGGTAAGCGGAGAAGCTACCTTACAGGCAAAGCCCTTTTCAAAACTGGTAACGGGAGCAATAAATACATTGCTTTCATCTTTCAGCAGATTACTTGCTTCGGCGGTACTAACAACCTTATAGGGGCCAATCTTCCAGCAAGCAGCAACGGCAGCCTGAAAGCAATCGTCGAAAGTTTCATCGCCTGTGGCAATAACATACAGTGGCCCTTTTTGCAGGGCCTGTATTTCTTTAGAATCGTATGCGGCTTTAATATTCTGGGCTTGGGTAAAACCGAAAAGAAGGAGGAAGGAAATAAGTAAAGTGGCTTTCATAATCAAATTGAAAGCGCAAATATAAGAGAATCAGTTAAGTACTGTGAGTTTTTGAATGTTAAGCTTTTGCTGGTTCAGCCGGTTCTAGTTTGCAAAATACTAAACCCAGCATAGCTGCAATCCAATATGGAATTGCAATAGCTAAATCTTTGGCCCGTACAGGGAAGAAGTTTCTCTTCTGAGTATTGTTATCAAGAAGTGAATACAGAAATAGTAAAATGAAGATGGTAGCCGAAATAGCAATTACTAACTTCTTATTAAATACATCATGATTTGTACGGGAAATAAAATAAGTAGCAATAGATACCACTAACAGTAGAGGTATGGAGCAGATTGTGATAATCAGTGTAGTCATAAAGCCTGCGAAAAACAGGTCAGGTATATTTGTAAACCAAATTGCGCTATCACTGGTCATCGCTAGGTATATAATCCAAATTAAGCCACCTAAGGGAATGGAAGTGAGCCAAACTTTCACGGTGAATCTAATTGCCTCCATGCTCTACAGGTTTTAGTTTGTAAAATAGAATGGCAATAAAGGCTGCAATAAGGTTAGGGGCAATTAAAACTAAATTAAAATTCATATCCTGTGCAGTAAATATGGGCCTTTCCTCAACCATATTCATAAATGTGTTCAGGCTTCCGAACGCAAGTAAACCCACAACAATACATATAGCAAGCTTTGTTACTATTGCCGGTAATTCAAAAGCAAAAATATAGTGATTAATAATTAAGGCAATGATCAAAGCCGGGATAGATACGAATAATCCGAAAAATGTGAATAGAAGGGCCATGTCAGATACATCTTTAATATATGAACGGGTATCACTGCTAAATGCTTTGATCAGTCCAAAAATGCCCCAGATTACTCCACCGCCAATTATGGAAGTGATCCAAACCTTTACAGTAAATTCAACGGCTTTCATGTGCTAAGTGGTTATTATTATAAAAAACGTTAACAGGTATAGAATATTGTATCATACTCCATACATTTGCCACCTAATGAGAAACTTTAAGCGGATACTATACTTTTCATTGTTCACTGTTCACTATTCACTTTCTGCGCAGCAGAGCACTGGTTTTACAAAGAAGTCAGAAGCAAAGAATGAAATGGTGAATGGACAGAAAGAAGGCAAGTGGATAGAATACCTGGCTGCTTATGCCGATGTGGTGGAAAGCGACACAAACAAAGCATATTACTATCGGCTTAGTGAATATAAACAAGGTAAGCCCGATGGAATAGTACGTATGTATTTTAGAGATGGAACATTAGCGCGTGAAACGCCTTATACCATGGGCAACAAAAACGGAGTGGCAAGGTTATATTACCACAACGGTAAAATTATGAGTGAAAAGCCATATAAGGCCGATTCGTTAGACGGAATTGAAAAGTGGTACCATGAAAATGGTAATCCTATGCGCTATAACCCATATAGTAATGGGAAATTAAATGGTGTGGTAAAATGGTATTACGACAGCGGATCTATAATGCGTGAGATTCCCTATGTGAATGGAATAATGGAAGGAACGCTGAAATGGTATTACAAGAATGGCGCCCTATCACAGGAATATGCTTATACCAATGGTAAAATGAACGGGGTAAAAAAGGAATATTACAAAAGCGGGAAATTGAGAAAAGAAATGTCATATACAAATGGGCTGGAGGATGGGATAGAGAAGCAATATTCGGAAACAGGAACCTTACAAAAGGAAACGCCATATAAAGATGGAAAGGGTAATGGAGTGGGTAAAGAATATTACCCAACCGGTGAAGTGGAAATTGAAACACCTTTAAGCAATGGGCGGATAGATGGAGTTAAGAAGGCATACTTTAAAAGCGGGCAATTACAGGGTGAGACTCCTTATTCTAATGATACTATAAAGGGAGAGCAGAAAGAGTATTATATGAGCGGGAAGATTATGAAAACGCTTACCTATATAAATGGCTGTGCAACTGATACTGCAAAAACCTATTATGAAAATGGCGCTGTTAAGTTTGAAGAGCCTTATAGTAATTGTACTAAAAATGGAGTTGAGAAGGCATTTTATGCTGATGGAGTATTAATGTCGGAATGTAATTATGTTAAGAATAAGGCCAACGGAGTAAAAAAAGAATATTATGCAAATGGGGTGTTAAGAGCAGAGACAACATATGTAGATAATAAGATTGTAGGA